>DASRDP010000016.1 GCA_035652535.1 Chloroflexota bacterium | reverse complement strand
TTCCTGGACGACGAGGGTATCCAGGGCGATGGGGGGTATTTGGCTGACGCCACCGAATCCAACGCTCCCGCCGAAGCCGTAGAAGTCGGTGGGCTCCTGGAGGATCCCGATGGTCAACGTCTTCGGCACGGATGACGAGCTGGTTCCTCCCAGTGCGGTGCGCTCCGAACTGGCGGCCGGACCGCAGCCGGCGGCGAGCAGCACGAGCGTCCCCACCAGCCCAACGTTGTGCTGCACAATCCCTATCGCGTCCAGGTGTCGCGGCGGCGCGGATGCCCGTAGATGCCGGGGTCTGGATCAGCGAACCGTCGCACGCGGGCCAGGACCATCCGCAGCGCGGCGAAGAGCAGCACCGCGACGAACAAGCGTTTCAACGTCGGACTTCCTCCTCAGAACGTGTGCCGGTCGGCCAGCTCCCGTCAAAGACGAGCTGCGCGTCCCGAGCCCGCACGGTCGAAGCGGCGGTTACGGCTTCGCCCTGGGCCGTCGGCGTTCCGATGGACGAACCGCCGCGCTCTCAGCCATTGCGGCCGACTCCACCCCTGGCTCGTCCCCTGCGTGGCCGCTGCCGAGCGTCGGGTCGCCGCCCCGCGCGTGCGCCTCCACGTACCTGCGCAGCTCCGTGATCGAGCCGTCCGGTCGGTAGAGGCGCTCGGGCGCATTGTAGTCGAGGGCTCCGACGATCCACTCGTCCTGACCATTGAACATCATGTGGAAGACCCATCGGTGCCACAGCCAGTAGTGGAGCGAGAATGCAGCGGACCGCACCCCCGTGTATTTGCCCGCCAAGACCTGGAAGTTGCGCGTCGTGTACTCGTCTACGGGCACGGCCCACCGAATGTGGGTGTAATAGAAGTACTTGTTGTGGATGATGCATGGCAGGCGAAACTCGTTCGGGTACGGCCGTTCGCGGCCGGGCTTCTTCCCGACCCTGGCCATCAGCCGCCGCAGCCAGCCGTAGCGCGGCCAATGGCCGACGACGGGGTAGTCGGCCTCCGGAGGGCCCGGCTGCCCGCGTCGCTGCCGGAGATACGGCCCCACCATTTCGGTGCCCGCGAATGTAGACCACGCGGGCTGGAGTGATCCGGCGGTGCGCCAGCGCAGGCTGTCACGATGCACGTAGGGCGCGTGGCCCGAGTCGTAGCCGTTCTCGACGGCGGCGCGCCAATTGCCGTCCCACACGGACACGACGACCTGTTGCGTCCATTCCGGTCGGATCGCCTCCTCCGGCACGTCCTCTTCCAACGGCGGCGGATCGTCGTCGCCCATGTACACGAACACGATGCCGCCGCGCTCCTCGACCGGATAGCTCTTGACTCCGTACCTGCCGGCTACGGGAGAGTCGGGCCCATCGGTCAGCACGGCGACGCACTCACCCGACGCCACGTCGTAGGTCCATCCGTGGTAGCCGCAGGTGAGGCTGCCCTCGGCGAGGCAGCGGCCGTAGGACAAGGGGACCCCCTTGTGGGCGCATCGATCGTGCAGCGCGTACGCCTTCCCGCGAGCACGAAGGAAGACGAGGTTCTCCCCCAGCAGCTTGATCGCCACTGGTCTTTTCCCCAGGTGGCGAGAAAGCAGGCCCGGGTACCAGTAGTGGCGGAACCCGAGCGCCGCCGCCTCGTACCGCGGGCCCTTCGTGCCGCGAGGGCGCGGCTCGTCCGTCGTGGCGCCATTTCCGTTCAAGATCGCGTCAGCCACTGCTGCACCTCCACCCCCGCCCGCCGCGGCAGCGCCGGGAGAATTTCCGGACGTTCGTCACCCGCTCTCGGACAGCGAGCCGGCGCGGCGATTCGGATCCACGTCGGGAGCCTGGTCCTCAGTCCGCGGCGGTTCGGCGACCAGCCACCGCAAATAGGCCTGGTAGCCCTTGAATCCGGCGACGACGGCGGCGACGCTCAGAATTGCCGCCGCCAGACTCCCGACGATCAGTCGCCCAATCACGAGGCCTCCCGCATTTGGTCAGCTGCTGACCGAGGCCCAACAGCCTCGGGAACGTGATCATTATGCTGCACGAGCCGCCGCGCGAGAAATTCGGGCGCTCGGCGCGGGCGGAACTTCCCGATCAGCCGGGCTATGATACGATCTCGCAGATCGACCATTGGCGGCGGCCAGGGTTCGGAGGAAAAGAGCCATGGCTGAGGCGTATCCGACCAAGTCTGCCGAAGAGCTCGCGCGGTGGTATGTGCGGAGCTCCTACCAGAGCTTCGTGGAGAGCGAGGGCGCTCCCCTCTATCAGGGCAGCGCAATCGAGGACCTCAACGCCCTCGAGCTGACCGATTGGGAGCGTCGCGGAGGAAAGGTCGCGTATACCCGCTTGGCCGACCAAGAGGTCATGTCGCTCCAAATCGTCGAGATCCCACCGGGCGGGCAGCTCAAGCCCGAGCACCACATGTACGATGCGACGATGCTGGTGATCAGCGGGATCGGCGTCACCAACATCTGGCAGACGGGTGAACGCCCACATACCGTCGAGTGGCACGAGGGGTCGCTCCTGGCGATCCCCCTGAATGCGTGGCACCAGGAGTTCAACGCCTCCGGGTCCGAGCCGTGCCGATTCGTGGTCGGCAGCAATATGGCCCAGATGATCAACCACTATCACAACCTCGATTTCATCTTCAACAACCCCTACGTATTCCGCGACCGGTACAGCGCCGAGCGCGACGACTACTACACGAACCAGCCGACCCACTGGGCGTTGCGCCTGTGGGAGACGAACTTCATCCCGGACGTGCGCACCTTCGCGGTCGACGCATGGCAGGAGAAGGGTCTGCGCACCGGCATCGCGCGGCTCTCCATGGCCAGCACGTCTCTGGGACTGCACATTCTCGACGTCGGAGAGGGCACCTACGCGACCGCCCATCGCCACGCGGCCGGCGCGCACGTGATCTGCACGGGCGGGACCGGCTACGAGCTGATGTACTTCGAAGAAGAGGCGAACGATCCGCGCCGCGTGCCCCTACGACCGTACGGAGTCATCGCGCCCAAGACCGGTGAGTTCCACCAGCACTTCAACACCGGAAAGGGACCGATGCGCCAGATCGCCTTCCGGAGCTCTGGCGCGCGCTACGGCACCGGAAGCATGTACAACCCGCGCGGGGCGTCGCAGACGACGGACCCCTACGGCACGGGTTTTCAAATCGACTACGAGAACGAGGCGCCGGGCATCCGAGAAGCGTACTACGCGGAGCTCGAGCGGAACGGCATCGAGCTGCGGCTCCCGCCGGTCAAGCAGGGAGCGAGTTGATGCTGCCCATCCATCGCGCCTTGACCATCGGTGTCCTCGCGCTCCAGGTCGGCTGCGCCGCGCCCGCTCAAAAAAACGATACCGCCCAGGCGGGCAGCGGCGCGGCGCCGGGACCCTCGACGCCCAAGCGCATCGTCATCGGCATCGCGGGCGATCTCCCAGTCCTCAACCTCAAGGTCATCCGGTCGGTCTTCGCCTACACGTCGCCGGGCGGGACCGAGGTCGAAGACCTCCTGGTCGACGGGCTCGCGGATCTGGACGACGACAAGGTTCCCCAGGCGAAGCTGGCCGAGGCGGTTCCATCTCTCGAGAACGGGCTGTGGAAGCTCCTGCCGGACGGAACGATGGAGACAACCTGGCACATTCGGGAGAACGCCCGCTGGCACGACGGGGAGCCCTTCACCACGGACGATCTCCTGTTCACCATGACCCTGGGAAGGGACCGAGAGCTTCCAGTCTTTCGCGACGCGACCTTCGCCCTGATCGACAAGATCGAGGCGAGCGACGCGCGCACGATTACGGTCACCTGGTCGCAGCCGTTCATCCAGGCCGACACGCTTTTCACCAAGGATCTGGCGCAGCCGCTTCCCAAGCACATCCTCGAAACGCCCTACCTAGCGGACAAGGCGAGCTTCGCCCAGCTTCCGTTCTGGAATTCGGAGTTCGTCAGTACCGGGCCGTTCCGAGTCAAGTCGTTCGCGCCGGGGACGGGCGTGGGACTCGAGGCATTCGACGATTACGTGCTCGGCCGGCCGAAGATCGACGAGATCGAGGTGCGGTTCATTCTCGACACGACGACGCTGCTCGCGACCGTCTATTCGGGCGCGGTCGACGCGACGATGGGTCGCGGGATCGCGCTGGACCAGGCGCTCCAGGCGCGGGACGCCTGGCCGGACGGTCAGGAGATCATGGCGCCCAACGCGTGGGTCGTGATCTTCCCGCAGCTTCTCGATCCCAACCCCGCTTCCGTGGCCGACGTTCGCTTCCGTCGCGCGGTGATGTACGGCCTCGATCGCCAGCAGATGGTGGACACGATCGAGTCCGGTGTGACGGACGTCGCCCACGCGATCCTGAATCCCAAGGATCCCGAGTACGCGGCCATCAAAGATGACATCGTCCGCTACGACTATGACCCACGCCAGGCTGCGCGCCTGATCGAGGAAGTCGGCTACAGTCGCGGCCAGGACGGCTTCTATCGCGACGCGACGGGCCAGCGACTCGGGGTCGAGATCTGGGCCAGCGGCGAATCCAAGACGATGATCGCGACGGCAGACGCGTGGCGCCAGATTGGCGTCGACGCGAACCCCGTCGTCCTCCCACCCCAGCGCTGGAACGACCGCGAGTACGTGGCGAACTTCCCGGCGTTTCGCATGCAGCGCCAGCCCAACTCGGCCGCCAATCTGCGCGGCTTCCAGTCGATCCAGACGCCGCGTCCGGAGACTCATTGGGTGGGCAACAATTACTCGCGCTACGACAGTCCTGATCTGGACGCCCTCATCGACAAGTACTTCACCACGGTGCCGAAAGCAGAGCGCGCTCGCGCCCTGGGAGCCGTGATCCATCACATGACGGACGTGCTCAACGTCATGGGACTGTTCTACGACGTACAGCCAACCCTCGTCTCCAACCGAATCACAGGGATGACGAGTCCCGAAACCGGATGGAATGCTCACCTCTGGGACGTTCGGTAGCTTGCTGGCTGACTTCCGCGAGCTGGCCTCGATCTAGGCGCGTCAAGGAAAGCGGGGGTTCCGCGACGAGCCAGCCGCGCGGACAGGATAAGAAAAAGCATGCTCGCACGGAATCGCCCGACGGGACTCTTGCGCGCGCTTCTTCGCCCATCGGCGGAGGGCGGGCCGGGTGCGGTAAGCTGATCGACGAACCAACGCGATGGAAGGAACGCGGATGGAGTGGGCGCGCGACCTGCTGCGACGGACGCCGAACCGCACGTTCGTCCTGTATCCGGCCGTCGTCCTGGGGACGAAGCTCATCGGCGGGCACGGTAGAGCAGCACTGTCGTGGGGATTTGCGCCGCTCCTTGCCTGGGGATATCTCGAATACCGCCTGTGTGGCTTGTATCGGCGGCGGCTGGGCCGGGGCGGGCCGGGAATTGACCTACCGCCGGAAGATCTCGTCACCTCAGGTCCGTACGCGGTCGTACGCAATCCGATGTACCTCGGGCACATCATCTTTCTCGTTGGCCTGGCGCTCTTCGCGCGCTCGTGGTTCGGGGCCGTGATCGCGGCGGGCACCGCGTGGTGGTTCAACCAACGCGTCAAGGAAGATGAGCGGCGCCTGCGCGACCAGTTCGGCCAGCGCTACGTCGAGTACCAGGCGCGCGTACCTCGCTGGATCCCTCGCATTTTCTCGTGACGTCGCCGCCCGATCCGCGATCGGATGTGGCGTGGAGGTTGCGGTGCTTGCAACGCGATTTACGGAAGCCGTCCACCTTCTGCACCCCATCGCTCTGGGTGGGATGGGCGTCGGCACGTCGCCCCAGCTGGCGGCCGCGGTGTGCCAAGCCGGCGGGCTCGGGGTGCTCGGCGCGACGCACATTCCAGCCGGCCGCATCGGCGCGAGCGTCTCGGAAATCCGTGAGGCGACGGACCGGCCCTTCGGCCTGAACTTCTTGCTCGCCTTTGCCGGCGAGGAGGCGCTGGCCGCCGGGTTCGCAGCCCGACCGAGCGTGCTCTCGTTCGCCTGGCCGCGACCGGACCAGCGGATCAACGAGTATTTCGCGCGCGCGCACGAGGCCGGCGCGCTCGTCATGCATATGGTGTCGACGGCGGGGGACGCGGTGCGCGCGGCTGAGGCGGGCGCGGACATTCTGGTCGCGCAGGGAACCGAGGGGGGCGGGCACGTCGGCCAAATGGGCACCGTCGTCCTCGTGCGGCAGTGCGCCAAGGCCGTGCCGGAGCGACCGCTCCTCGCCGCGGGCGGAATCGCCGATGGCGCGGGCCTCGCCGCAGCCCTGGCCCTCGGAGCCGACGGCGTCCTCCTCGGCACGCGGTTTCTCGCGACGGTCGAGGCGCCCATTCACGAGAACTACAAGCAGGCGATCCTTGCGAGTGACGGGACGGACTCGGTGCTGACCGACATCCCGGACATCGCGCAGGGCCGGGTGTGGCCGGGCGCGATGGACCGCGTCCTCCGCACCCGACTCATCGAGGAGTTCATCGGCCGCGAGTGGCTCGTCCGCCAGCAGCGACCGCAGATCGCGGCGCGCCTCGCCCGCGCCCGCGAGGTTGGCGATGTCGCGGACGGCTCCCTGGGGACCGGCCAGGTGGCGGGGCTCATCGACAGCATCGAGCCGGCCGGGGAACTTGTCGCCCGAATCGCCCGCGAGGCCGAGGCCACCCTTGCCCGCCTGGGCGGGATCGTCGCGGGGCCGGTCCGCTGAGGTCGCCCCGTTTGCCGACCGGCGACTCGTCTGGTACAAGGGGAGCACCCCCGTCGGGATCGATTGGAGCACGCTCGTGAAGGTGTGGGTCCGTCAGCAAATGGCATACATGCATCCAGACCACTCGCCGATGCCCTTCCCGGTCCCTGGGTGGATGTGGGACCGCGAGCGTGGGCAGCGGCTCTACGCGGACCGCCTCGCCTTCGTTCAGCGAATGGACGCGCTCGGGCTTGACGGGCTGGTCTTCACCGAGCACCACTTCGGACCGAACGGCGGCCTCACACCGTCGCCCCTGATCATGCTCAGCGCCGCGGCCGGCGTGACGCGGCACGTCAATCTGGTGACGCTGGGCGTCGTGCTCTCACTGTACGGCCATCCGGTCCGGGTCGCCGAGGAACTAGCGATGGTCGACAACATCTCCGGCGGTCGACTGGCCGTGGGCCTCATCAGCGCCGGCGCGCAGAACCTCTACGCGTACGGCATGGCGCCCGAGCACGAGCGGGCTCGCTATCACGAGGCCTTCGACCTCATGGTGCGGGCGTGGACGGACGACAAGCCGTTTGCATGGCACGGGGAGCACTACCATTACGAGTGCGTCTCGATCCTTCCTCGCCCGTTGCAGGATCCGCACCCGCCGATCTGGACCGTCGCGGCCAGTACGGAGAGTCTGCAGTGGGCGGCGCGGAACCACATCGGCATCATCGCTTCGGGCAATATTGACGATTCCCTGCGCTTGATCGAGTACTACCGACGCTTCGCCGAGACCGAGTGCGGCTGGGCGCCGGGTCCCGAGTCCGTGGGCATCGCCCGCGAGATCTGCATCGCGTCCAGCGAAGGCGCGGCAAAGCGGCTCGCGGAGCGCGTGCTCAACGGCGATCGCTCGGACATCGTCGAGAACATCGCCGCTTCGCCGCAGCTCGTGGAAACCGGACGCGCCGTGCGTGCCACGAAGACGTACGTCTATCGTCCGGCCGCGACGACCTCGATGATGCGGGGGGGCCGTTCGGAGGAGGGGATCGCCGGCGGCCAGTTTCTCGTCGGCACGCCCGCTTCCATCACCGAGCGGGTGCTCGCCCAGCAAGCGGCCTGCAACGCGGGAGTGCTGGTGCTGCGCGCGGAGATGAGCGACCTGCCCCTCGACGAGGTCGGCGACGAGTTCGAGATCATCGCGCGGGACGTGCTGCCGACGCTCCACCAGGTTTGAGGGCGCGCGCTTTCACCGGGCCGACCGCGCGCGGGGCTCTGGGTCTCGCGGCGCGCGCTCGCGTCGCTCAGTACCAGGCGTCGGGCGTCGGCCTGGGCGGCAGGTTGCGCTCCTCGGGGAATTTCGCGGGCGCCGAGCGTTTCTTTGACGCCACCTCTACCTTGCGGATCGCGAGGAGCACCGGCTGGCCCTTGCTGGCCGCGGCGATGCAGCTGGCAGGTAACCAATAGTCTCGCTGGAGGAAGTTGGGCTCAACCTTGAAGGCCCGGCCGCGCACCTCGCCGACCTTCCCCAATCGCTGGTTGTCCCACGTGAAGACGGGCGCGCCGACGGTGACGCCGAGGATGGGATCGATCTCCTCGGGTGTCCGCCCGCCTCCCTTCCCCCGCGCCGCGCGCCGCTCCGCGCTGGCCTCGCGGAGCTGATAAAAGTAGTAGGGCTGCGTGTGGTAGAGCCCGTCCTTCAGGCCGGACACGCGAAAGGCGTCTGCGTCCTGGCCCAGACTCGTCAGCTCGACTCCGGCGTCGTCCAGCTCCTGACCGAGCGTACGAAGGAGTTCCGCCAGGGACCCGTCACCCGCGACGCCCGGGTTGCCACTTCGCAAGAACTGAGCCTTGGCGCGGAGCGCGTCAAGATCCTGGTCGTTGTAGTAAACCTGCCCTCCGCGCTCGGCGGCAACCTTGTACGTCACCGCGAACGACTGTCCCTGGAGCTTGATGTCGATCTCGGCCGCTCCCTGCTCATCGAGAAAACGTCCGAGGGCGCGAAGAACGTCTCCCTGCTCGCCGATCCGTGGCATGTGACCTCCCGCGACGCACGCACCTGCGCCCGGCGCTCCGCATCCGCGCCTTGCCGCAGCGACTACACCAGGTGGAAGAAGTCGATGCAGTTCTCCGCAACGATCTTGCGTTGCTCGGATTCTGGAACGCCCGCTAACCCCTCGCTCAAGACTTCCAGGGAGTTCGGCCAGTCCGATTCCTGGTGGGGGAAGTCGGTCGACCAGATAATGCGGTCGACCCCGAGGTGGCGGCGCAGCTCGATCCCGACGCGGTCGTGCTGGAATCCCCAGTAGCAGTGCTCGCGCACGTACTCGCTGGGCAGGCGGGGGAGCGGCTTGACATCGAGAAGCCGCTCAGCCCACGCGATGTGGCGGTCGTATCGAACGTCGGCCATCTCGAGGAAAAAGGGAATCCAGCCGATCTGGTTCTCTGCGAAGAAGATGCGAAGGCTGGGGAAGCGGTCGAACACCCCGGCGAACACGAGCTGCATGGCGTTGACGGCGCCGAGGCGACAGAATTTGGCGTTCGTCACCTGCTCCACAAGCCCGGAGACGCCAGACCCCGAGCGCAGATCCTTCGGCTCCCGAGGGTAGCGAAAGAGGGGTCCGCCGCGCGGGCCGTTGCGATCGAACTCCACGTGCACCGTGATGGCGAGACCGCTGTCAACCGCGGCAGCCCAGAACCGGTCGTCTTCCGGCGTTGGGTGACCTTTTCCACTGGGGAAGATCCCCAGCACGACAGCCTTGAATCCTTTGTTGGCGCAGTGCACAAGCTCGTCGATGGCGTCGTCGAGGCCGGTCCACGGGATCACGCCCACCCCAATCAGGCGCTCGGGATCGGCCGAGCAGTAGTCCTCGATGAGCCAATCGTTGTACGCCCGCACAACCGCCCGGTAGGCGTCGTCGTCAGCGATATTCCGCCATAGGCGGGGACCGGCCTGCTGACCGGGGAACAGGACCTCCGCGTCGATGCCATCCACGTCCTGCTCGCGCAAACGCTGTGAGCCGGGTCCAGTTCCCGGCGTGTCCTCGTATCGCTGGCCGAAGGGCTGCCAGGCGTCTCGCCCCTTGCCGCCATAAATGTCCGCCGCGTTCTGGCGCAGCGGCGCACCTTCGACGAGCCAGGCATCGCCGCCGTTCGGGAGCCTGACGAGCCGAGGCGCCCGGTCGCGATGCTCGGCGGGTACGCGCGCGATCCAGTTCTTCGAGTCGATCTCGAGATGCGAATCCCCAGAGATATATCGATACGTACGTGCCATCGCACCTACTCTATTCAAACGTCGCGGTGTTTCGCATTGTACCTCTGCGCCCGATACGTCATCCCGCCCCGACGGGTGGGCCTCGAGCCGACGCGCGCTCGCGCGCCCGGGCGGCAAGTCCCAACCCCGGCGCCCGCCGGCCAACCACCCGCGGGCCTGAGGCCTTGCTCGTCCCTGACTTCGTATCTTCTCGTTCGACGTAGAACATACGGATGGGAGGACACGGAAATGGCCTGGTACATGCGAGCCTGCCCTGCCTGCGGGGGCGACCTTCACGATTCCGATGACCGCGGATGGGTGGAATGCCTGATGTGCGCACGCTCGTTCCGCGTCCAGCTCAAGGCACAGCCGCATCCACCGCTGAATCTCGTGATTCCAGTCGCCGTCGATGCTCGAGGTCGACAGGACGCGGAGCTCGCGCGCCACGCGGCATGACCAATGCCTACGACTGTGATGGAGCGGCATCGATGATAGACAAGATCATGGTACCGACCGATGGATCAAAGCTGAGCGAAGCGGCTGCGCCCGCCGCGATCGAGCTGGCTGCCGCCCAGGGCGCGCGTATCACGTTCGTCCAGGTGGTGCAGTACCTCGAATGGCTCACCCTTGGACCGGAGGCGTACCTGAGCGCCGACGTCTATCAGCAAATGATGGATGCGCAAGACCACGACGCTCGGGAAAACCTGCGCGCGCTGGCGGCGCGAGCCCAGGACCGGGGTGTACCGGTGGAGATGGCGCTGCTGCACGGCAGCCCCGCCGCGCAGCTCCTCGAGTTCGAAGCGGAATCGCGGCCGGGCCTCGTCGTCATGGCAACCCATGGCCGATCCGGGTTGACGCGCTTTGCGCTGGGAAGCGTGGCCGACCGAATACTCCGCGAGGGAGTGGCCCCGGCCCTCCTCGTGCGGGCATTTGCCGAAGCGCCGCGCGGGTTCGAGAAGGCGCTCGTCCCGATGGATGGCTCAGCCACCGCAGAAGACGTCCTTCCAACGGTCGAGACGCTCGCCAACAAGCCGGTCAGGTCCGTCCGCCTGGCTCGCGCCGTGCCGACCGGGGAAGATCGGATTGAGGCCGACGCGTATCTTCGTGACGTCGCGGATCGCTTGCGCTCCGCTGGGCTGGAGGTCGAGATCCACGTCGCCGTCGGACGGCCATTCGACGTCATTGCTGCCGCGGCCGAACCGTGCGACCTCGTGATCATGGCGACGCACGGACGCGGCGGCCTCGATCGCCTCCGCCATGGGAGCATCGCCGACCGCGCGCTCAGCGAGCTGACGCGGCCCGTGCTGCTCGTGCGCGCCAGCGCCCGCGCGTCTATCGGCCAGGGCCTCGCGACGTCGAGCTCGTCCGGGCGATCATAGTCGCGGAACTGGCCGGGCGGCAACAATAGAGCAGTTCGACCGGATTCGGGCTCTAGCCCGGGGAGGAGGCGGCCATGCGCACGCTCATCGTTCCCCTCGATGGCTCCAGCCTTGGGGAGGCGGCGCTGCCCTGGGCCACGCTGCTCGCCCAAAGGCTGGGATTGTCGCTGACCCTCACGCGCGTTGTGGCGGTGGGCCGCGCGAGCGCTGAGCTTGGTCCGCACGCTCAACAGGCGCAGGCCTCGCCTTCCTGGCGCGAAGCTGCCCGATATCTGGCGCGGATCGAACGCGACCTGCGCGCGAAGCACATTGACGTCGTCATGGAGGTTCGCGCTGGGTTGGCCAGCCCGAACATCGTGGACCTTGCTGCCGAACGGGACGCCGTGGCGATCGTGATGACCACCCATGGCCGAGGCGCCGTTGGGCGCATCCTCCTGGGCAGCGTTGCCGAAGAGGTGCTGCGAGAGTCCAGCGTCCCCGTCTGGATCGTCCCCGCGGCGAAGGGCGCAGCGACGGCCCCGCGGTTGTCCACCATCGGCGTGATGCTCGACGGGTCTTCGCTCGCGGAGAGCGCCCTCCCCTGCGCGGCCGATCTCGCGCGCGCTGGGGCCAAGCTTCTCCTGCTGCGAGTCGTCCCGCCCGTCGAGCGTGCGGTGGCCAGCCCGTTCGCGGAGCGCGACGTCGACGAGGCCGCCACCGACGAGGCGGTGACCGCAGCGGAGGCGTACCTCGGACCCGTTCGCCAGCGATTACAGGCGGAGGGCATCGACGTTCGCGGTGAGGTGGTCCGCGGAACCCCCGCGGAGGGAATCCGGGAGGCGGTTGTATCGTTCGGACTCGATGCCATCGTGATGACGACCCACGGCTACTCCGGCCTCGATCGGCTTCGCCTGGGGAGCGTCGCGCGCGAGGTCGTCCGGGGCAGCGCTGTCCCCGTCGGGCTCATCAGCCGTCGCGCCCTCTTGGCGCAGGGGTCAGCCGGTCGGCGCGTCCGTGACTTGATGAATCGAGACGTCCTCATCCTGGAGCTGGATGAGCCCGTCGACAGCGCCGCGCGGCGCATGCTGGCGCGCGGCGTGCACGCCGCGGCCGTCGTCGGAAGCGACGGCGCACTCTGCGGAGTGCTGGGCGTGCGCGACCTTCTCGCGTGGCACGATCGGGCCGTTCGGGACGCCGCCGATCCTGGTACGATCCGCGTTCTGGCCGCGCAGGCCACGATCGCGGATCTCGTCCCAGCACGGACCATCACGATCGACGATTCTGCGACCCTGGACGACGCGCAGGCTCTATTCCGCGAGCAACGCGTGGAGAGCGTCGTAGTCGTTCGAAACAATCGCCCAGTCGGCATCCTCGCCATCCACGACGTGCTCCAGGCTTCGGCGAGCTCCTGGCTGCATCCGAGCTGATGGAGCCGGCCCCGTCTTAACTCGGCGGCTCGAGGAATGTGATACGCACGGTCATGCCCGGCCGCAGATCGGGCCGCTGATGGCCCAGGTCGATGACGATCGGGTAGTTGGCGCCGCTGGCAGATTGCTGTTGCTGCAGCGATACCGTTTTCACGACTCCGTCGATCTGCGCCTGATCGAGCGCCTCGACCGACATGGTGACGGTCTGGCCGGGATAGATGTGCCCGATCAGGTACTCGTCAACATCGGTGGTCTCTACCTGATAGCGGCTGAGATCCGCGATGGTAAGAATCGACGCGCCTGGGGCGACGGTATCGCCGAGACGGACGTTGACGCCGGTGACGACGCCATGCCAGGGCGCCGATAGCAGCTCTGGCTGCCCCTGAAGGTTGAGACGAGCCACGAGCTGCTTGTCTTCCACGGTCTGACCGACCGCGACAGGAAGCTGCTCAACAACCCCGCCGTTGATGGACCCGATTGTTGCGCGCGCGATCGGCTGGACCAACCCATGGGCCGTGAGTGCCTGGGCAGCCGGCGTGGGGGCTGCTGGTGGAGCGGAGCCGGGCGCCATGACCAGCCAGACCGTCCCCGCCAGTGCCACAACCAGGACCATGCCGAGGATGGCCGCGCGCATTCGCGTCGCCTGGCTCACTCCGGTCCGACCGGGCCTCGGCGGCAACGCACGTCCCGGTCGCGCGCCGTTCACCGATGGGGCTGCCTCCGTGTCCACGCGATGCGAGGGGCTCGCAGGGCCTCGTCGTTCCGTCATGGCGGCTCCTCCCTGAGACGGCCATCGCGGATCTCGATGTGCCGGTGCGCGGCCCCCGCCACTTCGCGATCGTGGGTCACCACCACGATGGTCCGTCCGCTCTCGTGAAGGCGAACAAAGAGCCGCACGATCGTCGCCTTGTCCTCGCTGTGAAGCTCGCCCGTGGGCTCGTCGGCCAGGATGAGCTGTGGGTCATTGGCGAGGGCGCGTGCGACGGCGACGCGCTGACGCTGGCCGCCCGATAACTGCGATGGGAAGAAGTATGCGCGGTCCGTCAGCCCAACCTCGTCGAGAAGAGCCGCGGCGCGGTCGTAGCGCGCATCCGCCGGCACACCGGCCGCCTCAATGGGGAGCGCGACGTTCTCGAGGGCCGTCATATTGGCCAGCAAGTGGAAACGCTGGAACACGAAGCCGATGGCCAGAAGCCGAAGCCGTGCGCGTCGCTCGTCGTCGAGTTGATCGACGACTTCGCCCTCGAAGCTCACGTGGCCGCTGGTGGGCCGATCGAGCAGCCCGATGATCTGCAGCAGGGTGCTCTTGCCCGATCCAGAAGGCCCCATGACCGTGACGAAGTCTCCTTTCTCGATACGCAGCGTCGCATCGCGCAGGGCCCACACATCGGAGTCGCCCACCACGTATTTCCGCGAGACCTGCTCCAGCGCCATCATCGTCAGACTCCCCGCAGCACTTCGAGCGGATCCACGTGCGTTGCAGCGCGCGCGGGAAAGTAGGCCGCGACGATTCCCAGACCCATCGTTGCTGCGAAAATGGCCGCGTACATCGTGGCGTCTACGGCGAACAGGCGATCGTAGTGGAGCGGACGGGCGATCCACGCGTTCACCGCCTCACCGAGGCCGATCGACAAGACGAACCCGAATACGTACGAGGCCAGCATGATCAGGACGCCTTCGGCCGCGACGCTGAGCAGGATCGTTCGGCTGGGCAGTCCGATGGCGCGAAGCGTTCCGAACTCAACTCGCCGCTCGGCGACGGATCGACCCAGCATGTTGCTCACGAACATGACGGCGACGAAGAGGATGAATGCGTCGAGGACCCAGTAGAGGGCCATCGCCCCCTGATAATCCTGTGACTTGACCGTCTCGTCGATGATCTCTTCCGGGCTGCGCGCCCGGATGGACAGAAAGTCGCTCACGACATTCCGCACGAGCTGCGGCGCCGAGGTCTGCACGGCGACATATGTCAGGACGTCGCCGACGACTCCGTGCTGGCGAAGCGCCCGGGCGTCGACATAGGCGACGTTGTCGCCGGTCGGTCCGAAGGTTCGCAGCTTTCCGATGCCGACGATCTCGAAGTCCTGACCGTTGAGACGCAGGGAGTCGCCCAGGCCGAGGGACTTGCTCCCGGCGATACCCTGGCCCAAGACGACCTCGTTCCCCCGTTGAAACCACCGTCCCTTTCGCATCACGACGAAATTCTCGATCTCGGTCGCTTCGCCGTCGACCGCGAACGTCGGGATCATCTCGGTTGGAAAGTTGCGCCAGGCCTTCCCCTCCCGCTGGCGCTGCAGCGTCCAAGAGAGCACGCCCACGGCGCCACGAACCCCCGGAATCGTGCGGACTTTCGAGAGAATGGCGCCTGCCTGGTCAATGGTTCCCGGGCTCGTCCCATGCTGCATTGGGATGATTTGCGCCCCGTTCGCCGTGATATAGAGGTTTGCGCCGGACTGGTCGAAGTCGCCGATGATCTGCTGCATGCCGGAGCCGATCATCCCCATCAATGCCATCACGAGGCCGAGGGCTGCCCCCACCCCGACGACCATGCCCACCATTCCCCGCCAGCGCCGCACGGCGCTGCGAACGGGAAACGGGAGTGCGAGGAGGTATGGCTGGGCCGACGCCCGGAATCGATCAACCGCAATGAGCGGCTCCGTATAGAACGACACGGCCCATCACGCTGCCACGCGGGATGCGCTTCCAGGGCCCATCAGAAGCATCGGCGTGTGCGACATGCGCAGCACGGTGCGCGCTGCGCTGCGGTCGACCATGCCCGCAAGCCCCGTTCGACAGCGCGTAGCCATCGCGATGAGCCGCGCACCGGATTTTCGCGCGGATTCCAAGATGGCCCGAGCCGGATCTTGCACCATGACGGCCATCGACCCAACGGTTTCCGGACCGAGGGAGCGGTCCGCGACCTCTACCAGGTACGTGCGCGCCTGGGTCGCCGCCTCCTCGAGGTTGGCTCGCCGGCTCGCGCCGCGCATGCTCCACCACTTGGGCGGCTGCACCGCCCGCACGAGGGCGACGTCGCCACCGAGTGCGTGGACCAGCTCGCGCGCGGGCCCGAGGATCTCTTCAGAACTCGGCGAGCCATCGAGCGCGATGACGACCCGGAATGGACGCGCGGTCGTCCAGTCAAACGGCGCGCCGGGCGGGATCAGGAGGACGGGACACGGGCTCGCTTGCACCACGCTCTCCGCCACCCGCGGATGCGTAATCCGGCTCGCGCCAGATCGTGCATGCGTCCCCATCACGACGAGATCCGCCCCTTCCGCTCGCGCCACAGCCGCGATCGCCACGGCCGGTTGGCCACCCTCCCGGGGAACGCGCTCAACGACGATGCGCGGCTCGATGTTCATTTGCAGAAGAATCCCGCGCACGCCGACAAGCTGCGAATCGATGAACGCCTCGCTCTCCGCGGCGGCCGTCAACGATGCATACGTGCGCGCCTCGGGCTCGATGAGGACGCGCAACAGCACGACAGCCGCCCCAGTGCGGCGCGCGACGAGTCCAGCAAACGGCACGGCCGACTCCGAGACGGCTGATCCATCGACTGGGATCACCACTTTTCCATTCATCATCATTCCTGTTTTCCGTTACTCGTCGCGTCTCCCCGAGTAGAGCGTATGGTGCGCCAGAGCCTTAGGCCACGGGCTGGCGGGTGGTTTCGCCAGCCACCCCCGCAGGGTGGGAGGTGATGTCAACCGAACCCTCGGCGCTCGTCCCACCCACCCCGGCGGGTGGTCACCCTCCCAACCATCCGGTCAGACGCCAGAAACTGCCCCGCGGGTGGGGGCCGGCCACGATACCCTGGCAGTAGGCTTGATCACGACCATGGAGGGGGCATCCGATGCAGACCGGGATGAGACCAGCAACGGAGCATGCTCCAGCGACACCGGCGGGACGCTCCACCGTGATCCGCCAAGGGACGATCACCATCGCGCTCGACGGCTCCCCGGCGGCCGCCGCCGCGTTTCCCGTCGCCGAGGCGCTCGCTAAGCAGGCCGGCCTCGAAATCGAGGCCCTGCACGTCGCCGTGGATCGGTCGGCGCTTCGGGAGCCGTCCCCTTTGCGATATGTCGCGCCCGCCTCTGCCAACGCTGTACGCCTACGCGTCGTCGAGGGCGACCCCGCGGTGCAGTTGCTCGCCGCGGCCGCCGATCCGCGCGTGGCGCTGCTCGTCCTGACAACTCACGGAGGGGAGATCCGCGACGGGGGCATCCTGTCACCGATATCCCTCATGGTCGCGGCGCGCGCGGCGCGCCCGGTCCTCTTTATCCCGCCTGAGATTGCCGATCACGGGGGCGCCACGAATGCGGTGGAGCGGGTGCTCGTCCCGTTGGATGGGGCACGAGCCACTGCGGCTGCGCTCGCTCCCTCGATGGAGCTGATGGAACGTCTCAGGATGCGAGCCGATCTCTCCTTCGACGTGCTGTTCGTGTTTCACCCCGGTGGGCGGGCGTCGAGCGTCGAAGACATGGCGGGCCCGATGTATCTAGACCAGCCACACCACGAGTGGCCGGGATGGAAGCGCAGGGCCGCCGCCTGGCTGCGCAGGTCGTGCCCGCAACTCCCCATCGACGCGCCCCTGCACATTTTCGCGTCGGGCGTCCACACGCGCGCGGAAGTCGCCCGGGTCATTGCTGAGTTCGGAGCCCGGCAGCGCGCCGATCTGGTGCTCGCTGTGCGAACGAGCGCGATGCAGCGTGGTAGCGGGGAAGTGCTGCGGGGAGTGCTGCGGCTCGCACCCTGCCCGGTGCTCCTCGTGCCCGCGGCGGAGCAAACGACGAAAGGAGTCGGGTCATGAAAGTCTACGAGATCATGAGCAGCCCAGCGATATCCGTCAAGACCACCGCGACTGTCCAATTCGCGGCCGAGATGATGGCCACGCACAACGTCGGGGCCCTCCCGGTCACCCAGGATGGCGTGCTCGTCGGGATCGTGACCGACCGCGACGTCGTGTTGCGGGCGCTGGCACCCGGGCGATCGCCCACCGCGACCGAGGTACACGAGATCATGTCGACCGCTCCGATCGCCCTCGAGGCCGGCACGGACGTCGCGGAGGCGGCGCGCGTCTTCACAGATACCCGGATTCGGCGCCTACCCATCGTGGAAGATGGTCACCCGGTTGGAATGGTCACCGTCGACGACATCGCGCGCCTCTGGGACGACGATCGCGCGATCCTCCTGATGGTCAGGCGGGTAGCTCCGCGGCGAAAGCGGCATTCGTCCGCTGCATAAACGGCGGATCAAGAAGGAGGTCCCGGCGCCGCTGGCGCCGGGACCTCCCGCGCGTGCGTCCGGGCTCCTCGCGAGGCCGCGCTATCTTGGCCCGGCGCGGCCGTCACCGGATATGAGCTCTGGGATTTCCATTCGTTCCTCAGGGAGCAGCCGAGGCACGAGGCCAATCTGTTGGGCGACCCCAAAGTCGTTGCCATATCCCCAGTGCTCGGCAATTCGACCGTCGACCACGCGGTAGATGTCGATACTGGCGATCTTCACCAGGTGCCCGGTGGGCGGTATCCCGAAGAGCGGGCCATCGTGCCTCGTCTCACATGAGGTCAGCACCGCCACGCGGTCGCCCTCGGCCATCAGCGCATCGATGGAAAAGTGGGCGCCTGGGAAGGCCATGTGCATCGCTTCGTAGGATTCTCGAACGGCCTCGATACCCTCTTTTCGACCCGGGCTCGGCACGTGGTCGATGAAGTTTGGCGCAAACAGCTCCATCAACTCGGAGAGCCGCTTTCCGTTTACGACTTCTTCGATGAGCCGACGAATCAGGAGCTTGTTCGCCATCATCACGTCCGACGTGCTGTAGCCCGTCAGGCGGTCGTATTGAAAGCGTCCCAGCTCGTTTCCGTCCCGATCGAGGCACACCAGCTCCGTCGCGCCTACCTCCGACGACCCCGGCGCAGCGGACGGTTCGCGCCGGACGGAGACGCCGGATTCGATCGTCGCTTTGTCGCCATTGGCAAAGAAGAGCGTGATCGTCATTTTGCACCCAGGTCGGCGCCCGATCTTCGCGCGGGACCGCACCCTATGAAAGAGGATGCTGTGCGATCACGCCTGCCGTCAACGCCCGTTCGGGTGGTCACCGGAAGCTGGTGGCTGCCGATCGGGTAGGACAGCCGCGCATCGGGGAGTGGCCCGGGACCACCCGGAGTGGTCGGGCAGCGTTCCGCCGCATACTGGATTATCCGGGCGAAAATGAAGAAGGCGTACGAAAGGAGTGGCCTGTCATGCAGCGAATTCTCGTTCCGACCGACGCCTCACCGCTGAGCGAGGCCGCGATGCCTCTCGCCAGGGAGGTCGCCTCGGCGCAGCAGGCCGAGGTATTTCTGGTCCAGATCGTGTCGCCGCCTGTCTGGGTCGCGATGGACGATAGTGGATATGGCAGCGTGAGTCCGGACCTCTACCAACAGTTTCTCGACTCCATGGAGGAGGAAGCGCAACGAAATCTCGATCGCCTCGCGGACTTCTTCGGCGCCGGTAGGGAGCCTGGCACGGTCCACACACAGCTCTTTCAGGGCAGCCCGGCGGCGGCGCTGCTCGACTACGAGGCGGAGATCCAGCCGGATCTCGTGGTCATGGCGACTCACGGGCGGACCGGCCTTGCCCGCTTCGCCCGGGGCAGTGTTGCCGATCGCATGGTCCGGGAGGGCACCGCGCCGGTCCTGATGGTCAGGTCCTTTGGTCGCCAGGTCACCGCGCTCAAGCGGGCGCTCGTGCCCCTGGATGGATCGGAGCTGGCGGAGGCCGCGCTCCCGGTCGTCGAGGAGCTGGCGTGCAGACCGCTGAACAGCATCGTTCTCTTGACCGTGATCGACGCTGCGTCAGCCGAGTCCGCCGACGCGTACCTGGAAAAGGTCGGGACGCGACTGGAGAGAACCGGCGTGGCCGTCGAGCGACGGCGGGTCGATGGGGTCCCCGGGGAGGCTATTGCTGAGGCCGCGAAGGACGTCGACCTGGTCATCATGGCGACCCACGGCCGCGGCGGTCTCGATCGGCTTCGATACGGAAGCGTCGCGGAGCATACGCTTCGGGAGACCGAGGCGTCGCTGCTCCTCGTGCGCGCCGGCGTACGGTAGCGCACCGACGCTCGAGCATCGGGCGCTCGCAGGAGTCCGAACGGGTGGCACCTGGAAACCACCCGACAGGGTGTCGCCCACCCGCGCACCGGCGGCGAAACTGGAACGCAGAAACATGGCATCGCGACTCAGCGCTGCCCAACCGAAAGGAGGCATCCAACAATGCCGCGGACGCGTCGGATCACCGACACATACGGGCACGTGCTCATATAGGACCCGCCGATTGCGCGGCTCCTATTCCAGAGCACGGGATTGATGGCCATCGTCTGGCTCCTCGCGCGGCTCTTTATCGGCTATCAGTGGATCGAGTCCGGATGGGAGAAGCTCCGGGATCCGGCGTGGATGGGCGCGACCGGAGAGGGCATTCTGTCGTACTGGCAGCGCGCCGTCGCCATTCCCGCGAGCGGACGGCCGCCGATCACCTACGACTGGTACCGGACCTTCATCCAATTCCTCATTGACACCCATTCGGCTCCATGGTTCAGTAAGGTCATCGTTTTTGGCGAGCTGGCCGTCGGAATCGCGATCGTCCTCGGCGCATTCGTCGGGATCGCGGCGGCAGCGGGCCTGGCGATGAACATGGCGTTCCTGCTGGCTGGCTCGGCGAGCACGAATCCGGTTCTGGCCATGTTCGAGGTCGCGCTCATCCTGGCGTGGAAGAACGCCGGGTACATCGGCCTCGACCGGTACCTGCTGCCGTTGCTTGGGACACCGTGGCGGCAAACGGACATAACGGAGAGGCCCCGGCCCAAGCTCCCAGCGGCCGCGTGACCCGCCGGCCGTCCGACCCGGCGGGGTCGGACGGCCGATTATTCTGCCGAAGTCGGCCGGAGCGCGAATGCACGAGGTCGGCATCATTCTGAGCGCCATCGACGTAGCCAGCGCCCGTGCGGCCGGGGCCGGTGCGACACGCATCGAGCGCCTCACGTTCGCCATTGTGCCCGGCGGCCACGTGACGACGGACGCGGTGGGCACATTGTTCCTTGCCCTCAGCCGCGGTACGATGGCCGAGGGGGCCAGGCTCGAGTTCCAGCCGCACGAATCGGAGCGGTACTGTCTCGCGTGCGCGAAGGTCTATACGGGCGCGATCGACGCGCCGGGGTGCCCACGGTGCGGGCAGGAAGGCTTTCTCCCGCCCGACCTCGCGGACCTCCGTTTGACCAGCATCGAGGTGAGCGATTGACCGCGCCGGTCCGAATCCCTCCCCCAACGGATGACAAGCGCTGGCGCGTGGTCGACACGGCCATGCGGCGGCACGGATTTGAGCCCCAGGCGCTCATCGACGCGCTCCATGCCGCGCAAGAGGCCTTCGGGTTCCTCGATGAGGCCGCGCTGCGATACGTGGGGGCCAACCTGGAACTGCCGCCGAGCCGGGTGTTCGGCGTCGCGACCTTCTATAACTTCTTTCACCTCAAACCGCAGGGGAAACACACCTGCATCGTCTGCACCGGCACTGCGTGCTACATCAAAGGCAGCACCGCGCTCCTCAAAGCGATTGAAGAGGAATACGGCATCGGGCGAGGCGAGACCACGTCCGATCGACGGCTGTCGCTCCTGACCGCCCGGTGTGTTGGAAGCTGTGGCCTCGCCCCCGTTGCGCTGCTGGACGGTCAGATCTTGGGCCTCCTCGAGCCTGATCGCCTTATCGAGAACCTCACCCGGGTGGTGACAGAATGACGCGCGACGAGCTGGAGCAGATGGCGGATCGGGCACGGCGCGATCAGGCGCGCTATCCGCATCGGATCCACGTCTGCGCGGCGACAGCCTGCCACTCGGCGGGCAGCGACCAGGTGCGTGGCGCCCTCGTCGAGACGTTGCAGGCGCGGGGACTGGCCGATGGATGCGCGGTCAAAAACGTGGGCTGCCGCGGGCTCTGCACGGCCGGTCCAATGGTCTCCGTGGAACCGGAAGGCATCCTGTACGAACACGTGACCGCGGCGGACGCGCCGGACCTCGTGTCAAGCCTGGATGGAAGTCCGGTCGACCGGATCCGGACCCGAACCGACGTGCCCTTCTTTCAACGGCAGCGGCGGGTCGTGCTGGAGCACGCTGGTCAGATCGACTCCGAGCGGATCGAGGACTACGTCGCGACGGGTGGCTACCAGAGCCTCCTCTCCATCATCGAGGACCGCACGCCGGCCCAGGTTATCGACGAGATCGCCCGAAGCGGGCTCCGCGGACGCGGCGGGGCCGGATACCCGACCGGGCTCAAGTGGCAGACCGTCGCCAAGGCGCGCGGGGCGCGCAAGTTCGTCATCTGCAATGGGGACGAGGGCGATCCCGGCGCGTTTATGGACCGGAGCGTGTTGGAGAGCGACCCTCATCGGGTCCTCGAGGGGATGGCCATCGCAGGGTACGCGGTCGGCGCCGATCACGGATACGCTTACATCCGCGCCGAGTACCCGCTGGCGGTTCGCCGCCTGAACCACGCCATCCGGCTCGCCAAAGGGATCGGCGTGCTCGGAGAGCACATCGGCGGGTCGAGCTTCAGCTTCGACATCGAGGTGCGCCTCGGCGGTGGCGCCTACGTGTGTGGAGAGGAGACGGCCCTCATCGCCTCGGTCGAGGGACGGCGCGGACAACCCCGTCCCCGCCCGCCCTACCCCGCGGAATCGGGCCTCTGGGGCTCCCCGACGCTGATCAACAACGTCGAGACGCTCGCCAATATTGTGCCGATTATGCGCGATGGGGCTGAGTGGTTTGCGTCGATCGGCTCAGAGAAGAGCAAGGGGACGAAGATCTTCGCCCTGAGCGGGCAGGTGAACCACACGGGGCTCATCGAGGTCCCGATGGGGATCACCCTGCGTGAGATCGTGTTCGATATCGGCGGGGGCATCCCCGATGGCAGGCGGTTCAAGGCCGTGCAGACCGGCGGCCCGTCCGGCGGCTGCATTCCGGAGCAGCACCTCGATACGCCCGTCGATTACGAGTCGCTCACCCGGCTGGGGACCATCATGGGCTCGGGCGGGATGATCGTGATGGACGAGACGTCGAGCATGGTCGATGTCGCTCGGTACTTCATGGAATTCTCGATGACGGAGTCGTGCGGGAAGTGCGTACCATGCCGAGTGGGCACGGTGCACATGCACGAGATCCTCAAGCGCTTCAGTCAGGGCTCCGCGCGGGCAGAGGACCTTGCGCAGCTCGAAGAGCTGTGCGAGATGGTTCGGACCACCAGCCTCTGCGGGTTGGGGCAGGGCGCACCAAGCCCCGTGTTGAGCACGCTGCGCTTCTTCCGCGACGAATACGAGGCCCGGCTCGGCCCACCCGCCTAACGGAGGACAACATGGTGGCTGCTGCAGGACAAATTGGCCAATCAGTGCCAGCATCGTCGGCGACTCAGGTCTACACCCTGAGCATCGACGGCCGGGACGTGGGGGCCGCGTCGGATGAAACGATTCTCGAAGCCGCCAGGGACAACGGGGTGATGATCCCATCCCTCTGCTACCTGGATGGCTTGAGCGCCGTGGGCGCGTGCCGCCTCTGTCTCGTGGAAATCGAGGGCAGCCCAAAGCTCGCCGCGTCGTGCGTCACCCGGGTCGGCGAGGGCATGCGGGTGACAACGGCCTCCGAGCGGCTAATCGAATACCGGCGCATGATTCTGGAGATGCTGTACGCCGAGGGCAACCACATCTGCTCCGTCTGCATCGCCAACGGCCACTGCGGGCTGCAATCGTTGGCCCAGCACCACGGCGTCGACCACATCCGGTTCCCCTACCTGTACGCTCGCGACGGCGTTGACGCGTCCCACGAGCGTTTCGGCATCGACCACAGCCGCTGCATCCTCTGCACTCGGTGCGCGAGGGCCTGCGCAGAGGTCGAGGGCGCCCACACGTGGGACGTGATGGGGCGGGGCGCGACGGCTCGACTGATCACCGATTTGAACCAGCCGTGGGGCGAATCGACGACGTGCACGAGCTGCGGGAAGTGCGTGAACGTGTGCCCGACCGGTGCGCTATTCGTGAAGGGGCGGAGCGCCGGCGAATCGGTGCGACAGCCCGGCTTTCTTCAGAATCTCCTTCGCATGCGGGGCGTCGACTGATGTCGGCCTCGGCCGGGGCACCGGCGAGCCGTCCGCGCCTCGCCACCGTGTGGCTCGACGGCTGCTCCGGATGCCACATGTCCTTCCTCGACCTGGACGAGCGGCTGGTCGAGGTCGCGCAAGGGTTCGACCTCGTCTTCAGCCCGTTCATCGACGTGAAGGAGTTCCCCCACGGCGTTGACGTGACCCTCGTCGAGGGAGCGGTTGGGACAGAGCACAATCTCGCCATGATTCGGACCGTGCGTGAGCGGAGCCGAATCGTCGTCTCGTTCGGCGATTGCGCCGTCAACGGGAACGTGCCGTCCTATCGAAACCTCTTCCCGGTGGACGCCGTTCTGGCGCGGTCCTTCGCCGAAAACGTGGACCTCGAACCGCGGCTCCCCGGGGCCGGCGTGCCCGCGCTCCTCCCGCGCGTCCGGCCCGTCCACCTCGTGGTTCCGGTCGACATCTTTCTTCCCGGCTGCCCGCCGCCGGCCGACGTCATCTATCGGCTCCTGACTGGCGTGCTGGCCGGCGAGACGCCCGACCTGACGCAGATCACGCGATTCGGCCGTTGAGGTAAGCATGGTCCGCCAGATCACCATCGACCCGGTCACGCGCATTGAGGGCCACGCCGCGATCACCATCCAGCTCGACGATGCCGGCGCGGTTTCGGACGCGCATTTGCACGTCACCCAGTTTCGCGGCTTCGAGAAGCTGTGTGAAGGACGTCCCTTCCACGAGATGCCGGCCCTCATGGCGCGAATCTGTGGCATCTGCCCAGTCAGCCACCTGGTGGCATCGTCGAAGGCTGGCGACGCGCTGCTGGCCGTGGAGGCGCCGCCCGCGGGCGTCATGCTGCGGCGCGTGCTGAACCTGGCGCAGATCATCCAGTCCCACGCCCTCAGCTTCTTTCACCTCTCATCCCCGGACCTCCTCCTCGGAATGGACGCCCCGCCCGCCGACCGGAGCATCTTCGGCGTCCTGCGCACCCACCCGGAGGTCGCGCGCGACGGGATCCGCCTCCGCCAGATCGGCCAACGCACCATCGAGCTGGTCGCCGGTAAGCGAATCCATCCCTCCTGGATGGTCCCGGGAGGCGTCAGCCAGCCGCTGACGGAAGAGAAGCGCGCGGAGATCCGGGCGATGATTCCAGACGGCATCGCCATCGTGGAGCGGGCGCTCCCGCTGATCAAATCGGCCGCCGACCGTTTTTCGAATGAGGCGCGGGCGTTCGCGAATTTCCCGTCCTTCTTCGTAGGCCTCGTGGATGAGGCGGGCCAGATCGACTACTACGACGGAGCGTTTCGCGTTGTGGACGCTGGCGGGGCGACTGTGGCCGATCAGTGGGACCCGAATACGTACGAAGGCCTCATTGGCGAGACCGTGGACGCGCAAAGCTATTTGAAGCCGACGTTCCTCAAGTCAGCCGGAGTGGCCGAGGGGATGTATCGCGTTGGCCCATTGGCCCGTCTGAACATCGCGAGTGGGTACCCTGGAGAGCGCGCCCAGCGCGAATGGCGGGAGTTCCGCCAGCGCGCGTCCGGTCCTGTCCTCGGCTCGTTCTTCTACCACCAGGCGCGGCTGGTGGAGATCCTGGATTGCCTGGAACGAATGCAGGTCCTGGTGGACGACCCGGCCATTCTGGACGAGCACGTTCGAGCGCACGCGCAACCGAACCGTCACGAAGGCATTGGCGTTGCCGAGGCTCCGCGCGGAACGCTGATCCATCATTACCACATCGACGACGATGGCTTGATCCAGAGGGTCAACCTCGTCATCGCCACCGGCCACAACGCGCTCGCGATGAATCGGGGCCTGCTCCAGACCGCGCGGGAGTTCGTGGTGGGCGACCACCTCACGGATGGGATGCTGAACCGGGCGGAGGCCGTGATCCGGACCTTCGACCCCTGCCTCGCCTGCTCCACGCACGCGCTAGGCCAGATGCCCCTCACAATCGAGCTGCGCGCGGCGGACGGCACGGTGCTCGACGAGCTTTCGCGCGGCGTCTGACTCGCGGAGCGAGGCGACGTGGGAGGGCCGCGGGTACAGAGGAGCGCAAGGTCCATCGTGATCGGATGCGGAAACCCGCTGCGGCAGGACGACGCATTCGGCCACCTCGTCTGCGACCGACTACGCGACGAACTGCGCGGCGACGTCGACGTCCTCGCCGTTCACCAGCTCACCCCCGAGCTTGCCCCGATCCTCGCGACGGCAGAGCTCGCGATCTTCGTCGACGCCAGGGTGGGCGACGAGCCGGGCCTGCTCGAATGCCAGCCCGTCAGAGCGGCGAGCGGCGCTGAGCCGACGTTCAGCCACGATCTTTCGCCCATGGCGCTTCTCCGGCTCGGTCGCGAGCTGTACGGCGCCCAGCCGCAAGCCTGGGCCGTGACGGCGACCGGGGCCGCGTTCCGGTACGGAGAGCGCGCCTCCGAGCCGGTCGAGGCGATCGTCGCGGACGCGGTCGCCCAGATCAAGCGGCTCCTCTCGGATCGCCCACGCGGGCCGTGCGGCTGAGGTCTGTCGAACGACGCCGGAGCCAGGCCTTCCGCGCCTCGTCGGCGAAGAAGATCACCGGCGTCCAAGCAAAGACGTAGACCAGCTCGACCGGTCCGACGGGCGCGGTACCGAACACCCCCTGTAACAGCGGCACGTAGATGAGACCCGCGAGCAGCAGAAGCTCCACGGCGACACCGAGGAGGACGAGACGATTCGTGAAAAGACCTGCGTCGATGACCGAGCGGCGGTCGGTGCGGCAGGCGAATACGGCGCCGACCTGCGTCGCGACGATGCCGGCCATGGTTATGGTGGTCGCCATCTGATAGATGCGGGTTCCTTCCGACGCCAGCGGGACGGCTGGCCAACCATGGAGCCAGTTCAGGAAGAAATAGGCCGATATCGCGGCAACCGACTCGATCGCCCCGTACCACAGCAGGGCCCGCGCCAACAGCGTGGGGGTCAACAGCCGCTCGGTCTTTGGGCGCGGTGGCTGGTCCATGACGTCGGCCTCGGGGCGCTCAGCGCCAAGGCCGATGGCGGGGACCATGTCGGTCCCGAGGTCGATCGCCAGGACCTGCATCACCGTCAGTGGCAACGGGATCCCTCCGCGCGAGAAGAGCATCAGGACAAACGGGACCGCCTCGGCCATGTTGCTGTTGAACACGTACATCGCGAAGCGTCGGATGTTGGCGAAAACGGCCCGGCCTTCCTCCACGGCCTCCACGATGGAAGCGAAATTGTCATCCGCCAGGACCATGTCGGCCGACTCCATGGCCACGTCGGTACCAGAGAGGCCCATGGCCACGCCGATGTCCGCCTTCCTGAGGGCGGGCGCATCATTCGCGCCGTCGCCGGTCACGGCCACGACGTGGCCCATCTCCTGTAGCGCTGTGACGACCCGAAGCTTGTGCTCGGGGTTCACCCGCGCGAAGATAGACACCTCGCGAAGCGCCTGCTTCAGCGCCGCGTCGCTGGTCCCGTCGAGCTCGCGACCGGTGATGATACGGACGTGATCCCTCCCCACGATTCCGACCTGGCGGGCGACGCTTTCCGCGGTCAGCCCGTAGTCGCCCGTGACCATGATGATGCGGATGCCAGCCCGGAGGCATTTCGCGACGGCGCTCTTCACCTCCGGCCGCGGCGGATCCGCCATGGCGATGAGGCCAAGGAATACCAGATCCTGTTCGACGTCCTCGCAGTCTCCCTCCTCCAACGCCGCATGCGCGACTGACGGGGCAGCGCCCGATCGCCGCGCAACGCCAAGAACGCGCAATCCGGTCGACGCGTACTCGTCGTTGGCCGCCAGAATTTCCCTGCGCAAGGCGTCGTCCAGCGCGATCTCGCGCCCTGCGCGAAGCACGCTTACGCTCTGGGCAAGCAGCTCCGCGGGGCTCCCCTTCACGTAAGCGACCAGGTCGGCCTTCTGGCTCGTGGTAGCGTCCGAGCCGTCGCACGGCCGGACGACGTGGACCGTAGTCATTCGTTTTCTGCGTGAATCGAAGGGCAGCTCACGCACGCGTGGCAGCAGCGATGGCAGGGCGTCGACGTCGATTCCACCTTTTTTTGCGGCGACGAGGATCGACGCCTCCGTCGGATCGCCGACGATGGACCAGCCCGCTCGGCCCTCGGACTCGTCCGGTGGGACAAGGCGCGAATTGTTGCACAGCGCGCCCGCGGTGAGCAGCTCCCGAAGGTCGCCCGTCACCGGTGGCGCAAGTGCGCGGCCTTCCTCGACGATCACCCCCTCCGGATCGTAGCCCACGCCGCCCACGGTCGCTTCGCCCCGGGCTAGCCACATCCGTCGCACCGACATCGCGTTCTGTGTCAGCGTTCCCGTTTTGTCGGTGCAGATCACGGTTGCGCATCCGAGCGCATCGACGGCCGATAGTCGTTTCACCAATGCCCGGCGCTGCGCCATGCGCTGCACGCCCATGGCGAGCGACAGCGTGACCGTGGGGAGCATTCCTTCCGGCACGAAGGCGACGATCATCCCCATGGCGAAGATGAAGCTGGCGGCGAGATCGACGCCGGCTATGAATACAGCGGCGGCGAAGAATCCCGCGCCGATGCTCACCGCGAGGAGGGTCACGGCGCGCGTCACGTGCTCCATCTCCCGCTGCAGCGAGCTGGGCTCGTCCTCGACGCTCTGGGTCAGGTGGGCGATCCGACCGAGCTGCGTAGCCATCCCGGTTGAAAACACCACGGCTCGGGCCGCGCCGTTGACGACGGCCGAGCCGGCGAAGACGCAGTTTGACACCTGGCTCCAGTCGAGACCGTCGCCGCTGATGCGCTCGTCGGTCTTGGCGACCGGCTCCGACTCGCCACTGAAGGTCGATTGGTCGACGCGCAGATCCGCGGCCCACACGATTCGCGCATCGGCCGAGATTCGATCGCCTTCGCTGAGAACCAGAAGGTCGCCGGGCACCAGCTCGCCCGCCGGAACGCGCTGCTCCTTTCCATCGCGCACCACCGTCGCGGTGACCGGCAGCATCCGACGGAGCGCCTCCGTCGCCTTCTCGGCTCGATACTCCTGCCAGAAGCTGAAGCTGCCGTTGATAACGTTGACCAGCCAGATCGCGATGCCGAGCTGCGGCTGGTGGGACGCGAATCCGACGACGCCCCCGACCCATAACAGGAGCGCCATGAGGTGGGTGAAATTGGCGAGGAAGCGGGCGAGGAGGTTCTTCCCCCTGACCTCGCGAATGCTGTTGGGACCGAAGCGCTGCAGTCGTGCAGCCGCCTCTGCCCGCGAGAGACCATCGTCGCCGGTGCTTAGGGTCGCGAAGACGTCGGTCGTGGGAACCGATGCAAGGGTCGCTGGTCGAGTCTCGGGGTCCATTCCGACGGCCAGGCGCGTGGCGTTCATCTCACGGAGGGCTCGTGGCGACGCCGCCTCCGTCAACGCGGACACGCGCGTCGAGGATGATGGCGCCCGCGGCCAGCGCGACCACCGGGTTCAAGTCCAGCTCGAGGATCTGCGGCAGGTCCTCCGCCATCGCGCTCACGCGAAGCAACACGTCCTCGAGTGCCGCGACGTCGCAGCTCCGGGCCCCGCGAAAGCCGGTCAGCAACGGATATGTCTTGAGGCTCCGAAGCATCTCCGACGCGTCCTCCCGGGTGAGGGGCGTGAGCCGCACGGCGATATCCTTCAACAGCTCCACCTGTACGCCCCCTGCTCCACAGGCCAGAACTGGTCCGAACCGGGAGTCATGAACGAGGCCAACGATCATCTCGACACCGCGGGGCGCCATACGCTGGACCACGAACTCCGGGCTCGCAGCGCCGCTCGCCGCCATGGCGCTCGCCATAGCGCGCGCCGCCGCCCGCACGTCGTCCGCGCCATCCAGATCGAGCCGCACGAGCCCGGCTTCGGACTTGTGCACGAGGCCTGGCGCGTAGCCCTTGAGCGCCACCTCACCGCCGAGCTTCGCCGCGGCCGCGGCGGCTTCGTCCGGTGTTCCCGCGAAGCACTGTTCGACAACAGGGAGTCCATAGCACGCGAGCAGGGCCGAAACCGCGCGTGGGCTGAGCCACCCGTCCGCGCTCCTCTCGGCATGGTCGACCAGATCGAGCGCCTCTTCGCGACGGACGTCGGCAAATCGCGGCAATACGGGCGCCGGCAGCCGCCGCCATTCCGCATAGCGCGCCGCATGGCCCAGCGCCACGGCGGCAGCCTCCGGAAATTCGTATGACGGGACGCACACGTCGGCTGTCTGCAGCTCCTGCGGCGAGCCCCCAGACGACATGACGACCGCCAGCACGGGCTTTGTTCGATCGAGCGATCGCGTCGCCTCGGCGATCTCGCGAGCCACGTCTTTGCTCCAGGCTGTGGGAAGCGGCGAGATGAACAGCGCAATGATGGAGTGGATCCGGGGATCCTGGGCGAGGGCGTGAATGGCGCGGCCGTAAGAGTCGGGCGTGGCGGAAGCGATCATGTCGACGGGGTTGCCGACGCTGGCGACGGGCGGGAGGAATTCGCGCAGCCGCGCCTGGGTCTCCGCCGCCAGGATCGGAATCTCCAGCCCCGCGGCCTCGCACGCGTCCGCGCACAGGATCGCCAGGCCGCCCGCATTGGTCACGATGCCCACGCCGCGGCCGCTGGGCAGCGGCTGATTGGCGAGGAGCGACGCGACGTCGAACAACTCTTCGAGGGTGTTGGTGCGAATCACTCCAGCCTGATGGAACAGAGCGTCGACGGTGATCTCCGACGCCGCCAGCATCGCGCCCGTGTGGGACGACGTTGCCCGCGCGCCGGCGACCGACCTGCCGCTCTTCACCACGGCGATGGGTTTCGTCTTGCCCACGCGGCGCGCGACGCGGGCGAAGCGACGCGGGTTCCCGAAGGACTCGAGGTAAAGCAGGATGACCTTGGTCTTCGGATCGCTCTCCCAATAGCTGAGCGCGTCGTTCCCGGATATGTCCGCCTTGTTCCCGACGGACAAAAAGCTCGAAATACCGATCCCTCGCGACGCGGCGTAGTCCATGGCCGCGAGCCCCAGAGCGCCGCTCTGGGACATGAAGGCGACGGGGCCAGCCGGCGCCCGGATGGGGCCGAAGGTCGCGTTGAGTCGCACGTTCGGGTCCGTGTTGGCGATGCCGATGCAGTTCGGCCCGATGAGCCGCATGCCGCCCTGTCGGCAGATCCGGAGCAGCTCTTCCTGGCGGGCTCGGCCCTCAGCTCCGACTTCGGCAAAGCCGGCCGAGACCACTACCAGAGCCTGCACGCCCTTGCGCGCGCACTCCTCCGCGACGGCCGCGACGCACTCGCGCGGAACGACGATCACCGCCAAATCGACCGGCCCCGGGATCGCCTCGACCGATGGGTAGGCCAGCACACTTTGAACGACAGCCGCAGCGGGATTGACCGGGTAGACCGGCCCGGCGAACTCGCCCGCGAGCAGATTGTGAAACACCTCGCCTCCCGGGGTGCCCCGGGTACGCGACGCTCCCACGACGGCGATCGACGTGGGCTCGAGGAAGGTGTGGAGGGCGGCAACCGCTGATGCGCGTTGTCGCTCGTCTTCTTCAAGAACCTGGCTGCGAATCATCGTTCGACGCTCACCCAGTACTCGTCAATCTGCCGCTGGATCTCGGCAATGGTCGCGTCGTCCCGGCTCGGCTCGAAGAGGTGGCGAAAACGTCCCTGTCTTTTCAAGTATTCTTCCACGGGAAGACGAGGTCGCGGCGTCCACGTGTGGACGACTTTGCCGTCCACGTACTCCTTCAGCGGCCACACGCCCGTTCGGACCGCCAGTCGGCCGATCTCGACCGACTCCCGCGGATCGAAGTCCCACCCGGGCGGGCACGGCGCGAGCGCAAGGATCAGTCGAGGCCCCTTAAAGGCTGCCGCCTTCTGAATCTTCTTGGCGAGGTCGAGGGGCTCCGCGCCGATCACCGTCGCGGCGTACGTCGGGCGGTGGGCAGCCCAGATCGCGAACAGGTCCTTCTTCGAGCCAGGATAGCCGCGCGGGCCACGGTCCGAGGCGGTTCGCGCGGCGTGGGGCGTCGCGGGCGACGATTGCTGGCCAGTGTTCCCGTAGCCCTCGTTGTCGTAGCAGAGGTAGATGAAGTCAAGGTTCCGATCGATTGCGGCCGAGGTGACGGAGAGCCCCATCCCGTAGGCGGAGCCGTCTCCAGTGAGGACGACCGGCGTGAGGTCCTCGTCAGCGGTTAGTCGCCCGCTCGCGATGAGGATGTCGAGGGCGTCGCGGATGCCCTGCGCTCCAGCCACGGCGGACGCCATAGACGTGTACAGCCACCCGCTGCGAAACGGCGTAAACGGATAACTGGCGAGGAGGGTCATGCAGCCGGCGGCGTTGACGAACACCGTCTTGGTCCCGAGCATGTCGTACACCTGGTGGAGTGAGAGCAGGCCTCCGCAGCCCGCGCAGATCGGGGTCCCGGTGCCCAAGAGGTGGGCAGACGGAAGGTCTCGCATCCGTTGGATCTGCCTCGTCACTGCGGCCCTCCAATCTCGGCGCGCTCAACCGTCGCGATGCTCTGGAGCTGCCTCACGTGGCGCAGCTCCGCCTCGGAGAAGAGAAGCCGCGGCGCCGGTGCGGCTCCCGCCACGACGGCGCGCCGCATCTCGCCCGCGATCTCATAGAAGTCCTCGGCGCTGATGTCCCTCCCGCCGAGGCCTCCGATAAAACTCAGCAGGAGCGGTTGGCCACCGGACGCTCCGTACAGCGCAGCGGCCAACTCCCCGTATAGAACGCCGCCCATCCCCATCGAAATGTCCTGGTCGATCACCGCGACCGCCCGCCTACCCAGCAGTGCAGCGCGGATCGCATCGACGGGATAAGGCCGCAACAGGCGAAGGCGGACCAGCCCGACCGGCTGGCCCGCCTCGCGCAGGCGATCCACGGCATCCATCGCCTTCGTCGACAGGGCCCCCATCATGAAGAACACGAGGTCAGCATCGTCCGTCCGATACGTCTCGATGGCGCCGTACCGCCGCCCAAAGGTCATCGCGAACTCGCTCGCAATCTCCTCATACGCGTCGAGCGCGGCCAGGTTTGCACGATGCGTCTCATAGCGGAAGTACGAATACGGTCCGCCGCCGAGCACGGCCACCGCCTGGCTGATCGGACGGCTCGCCCGGAAGGACACGTCGCCCGGCTCCATGGGCGGGAGGAACTGTCGCGCTTGCTCCGGCGCGGGAATCTCCACCGGCTCTCGCGTAAAGGAGAGAATGAACCCGTCCAGATTGACGACGACGGGCAGCCGAACCCGAGGATCCTCCGAAATCCGGTGGGCCATGAGAACCGAGTCGACGATCTCCTGAACCGTGGCGCAGACGAGATGCACGCAGCCGGTGTCGCGAGCGGCGAGCACGTCGTCGTGATCGGACTCGAGGGTGATGGGCGTAGCAAGGCCACGCGACACGTTCACCAGGACGAGGGGAACGCGCCAGCCCGGAACTGCGTAAAGCATCTCCATCGCGTAGAGAAGCCCCTGGCTTGAGGTCGCGGTGAATACGCGCACCCCGGTAGCGGCGGCGGCCGCGGCGGCGGTGAGCATCGAATGCTCGGACTCGAGCATCACGACCCGGCCCGCCATGGCGCCGCTTACGCACCAGTCCGCGAGAGTCTCGATGATCTCCGTCTGCGGCGTGATCGGGAAAGCGGGAACGTAGTCCACAGTGGCGAGACGCGCGCCCCAGGCCGCGGCCGCGTTTCCCGTGATGAGCGCGTCGGTCATCGTTGAATTTCCCCCTGGGTGACCTCCGCCACCACGTCGATGGCGTGGGGTGGACACACGGCCACGCATACGAGGCAACCCTTGCAGTGGTCGTAGTCGATCTCCGGCTCGCCGCCCGGCGTTACACGGATCGCGCTGTCGGGACACAGGGTCGAGCAGATCCACGTGCACCGATTGCAGCGTTCTCGGTCGATGACGGGCCGCACCGTGCGCCACGCGCCGGTTCGGGACTCCACGCTGGTGGCCGGAACGCGAATGTCTGGCGCCGAGATCCGCGCGATCTCGGCCGACAGATCGATCCAGCCCGGCGGTGCGTACGATCGCGCGCTGATCGCCTCCCCCTCGGATACGATGCCCGCGGAGGCTCCGACGGCATCGTACGCGCCCAACACGTGCTGGACGGCCGCGTCGCGCGCGGGGGGCGTCAGGGCCCCCAGCTCATCCCGCAAAGCTTTGGTCAGCGAATCGCGGGAGATGCACCCGAGGAGCCGCGCCGCGGCTCCCGCGCAGCGGGAGGTCACCGAGCCGTTCAGCCCTTCTCCCGATGCTCCATCGCCCGGCGGGAGTGGAATGATGGAACCGTCGAACTTCAGGCGTTCGCGCCACTCCTCGGCCGGCAGGGGAGTGGCCATCAGGAGGACCGTGCGCGCCGACACGCCGAGAAGAACGTTGGCGGCCGGAATCGAGACCAGGCTATCGTCGGCGACGATGACGAGGTCCGGCTTGGTGATGACCCCGCGCTCTCGGATTGGCGACCGCGCCGCTCGCACGTAGCCGACCATCGGGGCCCCGCGCCGTTCCGCCCCGTAGACCGGCGCGTCCTGGACCGCGAACCCTTCGCGGAAGAGGGCGGAGCCGAGCACGCGACTCGCCGTTTTAATGCCCTGGCCGCCTCGCCCGTGGAACCGTATTCGGTACATCTCAGCAGATTCCCCATCGGCGCAGGCGCATCGCGCGCTTCACGCGGTCGATTGCGAGCTGATTTGCAGCCTCGCGCGGCATGACGCCGCTATCGCGAGATCGGCGGAGGACTTCGGCCGTGTTGGCCGTGACCTTCTCCGCGATTGCCGCGAGCGCCGCGCTCTGCGACGCCCCCTGGTATTCCATCGCCGCGCAGATGACGCCGCCCGCGTTTGCGATGAAGTCGGGGACCACGAGCACGCCATGACTGTGGAGCGCGCGCTCGGCGCCGGTGGTCAGGGGGATGTTGGCGCCCTCAACGACGACTCGAGCACGCAGACGATCGACGTTTGCTTCGGTCACTACGTCAGGCCGGGCGGCCGGAATCCAGACGTCGCACTCGACGTCGATGATCTCGTCGCGCTCGATCCTCTTGCCGCGCGGATAGTCGCCGATCGCCGCGCCCGATTCCTTGAACGCGATGAGGTCCATCACGTCCAGCCCTTCGGCGTCAGAAATGGCGCTGAGCGAATCGGCCGCGGCGACCAGAATTGCGCCCTCGTCCCCGAGGAATCGCGCGGCGTGCTTTCCCACCGCTCCGAACCCCTGCACCGCCACCCGCGCATTGCGGATGCTCAGCTCCGCGGCCTCCATCGCCACCATGGTCGCGTGGCGCAGCCCCCACCCGGTGGCGCCGATCTCGTCGAGGGGAATGCCGCCCAGCTCGCGCGGCAAACCCACGGATCTGCCGATCTCATCCTTCACCCACGCCATGCAGCTCTCGTCGGTGCCCATGTCGGGGCCAAAGATGTAGTCGGCCTCGTGCCGCAGCGCATGGGCGAACCCGCGGATGAGCCGTTCTTTGGCCTCGACCGGCATTCGCGGGTCTCCGACCAGGACGGACTTACCGCCCCCGTGTGGCAACCCAGCGGCGGAATTCTTCAGCGTCATCGCGCGGGCGAGGCGCACGCATTCCCCGAGGGAGACGTCGGGAGCCATTCTCAGCCCGCCGATCGAGGGACCGGCGGCGACGTTATCGACAACGAGGATGCCTTTGAGCCCGAGCATGGGGTTGTGGACGTGAACGATCTTGGCCGGTCCCAGCTCATCGGCAAGGTCGAACGCCTCGGTCATCCTCCAACCTCCAACCCGCGGCCCGTGCTTGCGGGAAACCGGCGGCCGCTCCGCTCATTCATGGCTACTCGCGTGCGCCGGTGTGCGCCCCTCGTCTTAGACGTACGGCGCGATTTCGAGATGATCGATCACCGAGCGCACGCCCGGCGCGTGCCCCACGGTGCCGAGGATCGCCCGTTTTTCACGCCACGACCGGACCTGCCCTTCGAGGGTCACGTCCCCGTCGTGGACAATGACCTCGATCCGTTCGGCTTCTCGCTCCGCCTGCCGCTCGAGCGCGCTTTCGATCGCCTGCCGGATCTCACCTGGTGAGACCGCGCGCTTGCGGATGGTCAGCTTGTTCAGGATCCCGATGACGCCGTCGATGTTGCGGATGGCGGCCTCGGCGTCCGCGAGCTCGCGGTACATGTCGACCTCGCCTTCCAGCGTGACCAGCCCGTGCGAAACGGTCGTGCGGATCCGCTCGGAAGGAACGAAGACGTCACGTTCCAGAGCGAGGCGAACGTCCGCCGCGATGTCGGTGTCCGTGCGGCTCCCGATCGGCTTCACCTCGATGTCGTTCACCACGTCGAGGACACCCTTCACGCGGTGGGCGGCTTCCTGGGCCGCCAATCTCGCCGCGTAGGTGCGGACGGTTCCGGTGAGCGTGACGATTGCGTCGTCGACCTCTACGCCGACATCCGTCTCGTCAACCCGCGAGTCCCAGCGCAGCTCCTTGAGAACGTCGTGCTGAATCTGGACGTCTGAACGTGCTTCGGTCACGGTCATGATCGACTCCCTTTGCCCGGTGTTCGAAGGCGACTGACAGAAGTATTCGGCGCCGGTGCGATCAAAGGCCCCGAGCAAAAAGGTGGGCGTCGACTACCTCAATCCGTGGTTTCCCATGCGGCGCTCTCGTGGCGGCGCGACGGTCGTCCGGACCCACCCCGTTGGGTTGTCGCCAAGAACTATCTCGCTGGGCGATGCGCCAGGGAATCCGTCCTCGATACGCTCAAATGGGCCCGCGGAATGCCCACAACGCGACGAAGGAGGTTCACCCCATGGCACAACCGGCAAAGGAAAAGGAGCCCGTTCCCATTACGCGGGGGACAGAACGACGCGTGAGCGATCGCATGGCGCTGTTCGATAGCCTCCATGACGACCTCACGCGGCTGTGGGGTCAGGCATGGCCCTTCATGCCGCGCCCGTTCATGCGGCCGTTCAGCCGACTGACCGGCCTCACGACGGCATGGGCGCCCACGGTCGACATGTATGAAAAAAACGGGGAGGTCATTATCAAGGCGGAGATCCCCGGTGTGAAAAAAGAAGACGTGAGGCTCACGATCGACGCGGGCGACCTGGTTATCGAGGGCGAGCGCCACGCCGAGACCGAGGTCAAGGAGAAGGACTACTATCGAATGGAACGCTCCTTCGGCTCATTCTATCGGCGGCTGCCGCTGCCCGAGGGCGTTCACGAGGAGCAGATTAAGGCGACGTTTAACGAGGGTGTCCTCGAAGTCCACGTTCCCAAGCCCGCCGCGTCAGAGGAGAAGGCGAAGCGCATCGCCATCAGCTAGACGCGCGGGGTGGAATGCCGCAACAGCACGCGTCCCCGGGCTGTGACAGGGTCACCCGCCGGGGGACGGTGGGGCCGCGGCGGTGGGAACGGACGGGGCGGGCCCACGTTCTCATCGCCGCGGCCCTTTCATCACGGCGCCGCGAGCGAATGCCGCATTACTTCTTGTAGTAGTCGGCGTTGATCTGAATGTACTGTCTCCACTCCTCTGGGACGTCGCTATCCTGGCGGATGGCGCTGACCGGGCAAACGGGCTCGCAGGCGCCGCATTCGATGCAGACGTCCGGATCGATGTAGAGCTGGCGATGCTCCGCGAAATCCGGATCCGACTGATGCGGATGGATGCAGTCGACCGGGCAGGCCTCCACACAAGACTGGTCCTTCACGTCGATACACGGCTCACAAATCACGTAGGTCACGGCGCGCTCCCCTTCCTCTCAATCGACCCGGAGTTCGGGCTCTCCGCAAAGTTCTTGCAGTGTAAATCTACCCTGACGCCCATGCGGCAATCGAGCGCGCGCCGAATCGCGCCACCCAGGAAGGTGAGAAGATCGCCCCACCCGATGGGGTGGGGGAGACTACCCGCGGAACGCGGGCTGGCGGGCTTCGGCGACGGTACCGTATCCGCAGCAGCGGTCGACATCTCAGGGTCGCGGCCGCGCAGCCTACCTGGAGGGGTCCGGATGTTGACACACGAGGAAAATGAGCTACTCACGCGCGTGGGCCCAGCCCAGCCGGCGGGCGAGCTGCTGCGCCGATACTGGCATCCGGTCGCCTACCTTCACGAGCTGACCGACGATCATCCAACGGTATTCGTCAGAATTCTCGGGGAAAACCTGGTCCTATTCCGCGACAAGAGCGGAAACGTGGGACTGTTGGGCGATCAATGCCCCCATCGTGGCGCCTCGCTGCTGTACGGGCGGGTGGAAGAGCGGGGCATCGCATGCGCGTACCATGGATGGCTATTCGACACGAAAGGCAACTGCCTCGAGACGCCGGCTGAGCCCAGCGAGAGCCTGTTCAGGCTGACCGTCAAACACACAGCGTACCCCGTGCAGTCCTTTATTGGCATGTACTGGGCCTACCTGGGGCCCCTGCCCGCGCCAGTCATCCCGCGCTACGATGTGTGGGTGCGCAAGGACGGACGCCGCCGTCTCTACCTCCAGCCGCAGCTCGACTGCAACTGGCTCCAGCCCATGGAGAACTCGGTCGATCCATCGCATCTCCAAATCCTCCACCAGGCGCTGATTAGCGGCGGACGGAAGATCGAGAATACGACGCGCGGCCTGACGGACGACGTTCGCAACTTCGAGTTCTACGAGACGCCATTCGGCATCATGAAGAAGCGGACGTACCAGAACGGACTCGTCGACGAGCACCCCTTGATCTTCCCCAACATCCTGCGTCAGGGGAACGCGACGCAGATTCGCGTTCCCATCGACGATACGCACACCAAGATATTCTTCGTGCGATTCGATCCCACGGAGGACGGTAGCATCATCGAAGACGAGGGCACCCCGCCGGTTGAGGAGGTGCCATCCTATAAGACTCCTCAAAACGCCATGCACCCCTTCGCACGATTCCGCATGGACGAGGTTCAGGCTCAGGACCACATGGCCTGGGAGACCCAGGGTCCGCTCACGGATCGCTCGACGGAGCGGCTCGCCACCGCCGACAAGGGGATCGTAATGTTCCGCGACATGTTGAAGCGGGAGATCATGCGCGTACAGCAGGGTCTCGACCCAAAGGGCGTCATCCGCGATCCGGATCATGAGATGATCGACACCAAGCTTGCCCAGACGATCGAGGAGCTCAAGCTCACCGGCTCGTCCCAGCTCCAGCTCGTCAAGGTTCGCTAGGCTCGGAAGAGCGACCGGTGGGGCGGGGAACGCGCGGACCCCGCCCCACCGGGTTGTACGAGCCGGCGGCTTCGGGGCCGGCCCCCTCCTAGGCAGAGTGTCGCTGCGCCGGCTCCGGCGCGATCCGCACGCCCCACACCTCCTCGAGCAAACTGCGCGCGAGGTCCCGCCGGCTCAGCTCGAGCTGGTGGAGCGCTTCGAGGGCGCGACGTTCGGACGCGCTGGTCGCGGACCGGGCCGCTCCAGCCAGCGCCTGGGCTTCCACACTCGACGACCAATAGATGTGCAGCACGAGATCGCGGCCGCTCGTCCGGCGCCGCCGATGCGGCTGCTCCATCGGCGACGCGACCTCAGGGAACAGAGCCAAAGTCCGTTGACGGGTTGTCGCCATGGCCGCCTCCGGTCTGCCTCACTCCGATCCTACGAAGTTCGGGCGCTGCCGGCCCTCGGTTTCCGGGGTGGTCGACCCTCAGCAATGCGGTCGGGATTCTCGTCCCACCCCTGCAGGTGGTGGACGACCACCCTACGGTGGCTCGAATGCCTGGCGCAGGAGCGATATAGTCCTGGTGGGTCCTTGGGCAAACACGGTCAACGACGAGGCGCCGTCAGAAGGGGGAGAACGTGCGGGTAGTGATTGCCGATGACCATGCCCTGCTGCGAGAAGGCCTTCGCGGGCTGTTGCAGGCCCGGGGCATTGACGTGGTCGGGCTTGCCGAGAACGGTCGGGAAGCAGTGGGCCTTGCCGCCGAGCACAAGCCTGACGTCGTGCTCATGGATCTCTCGATGCCGGTTATGGGCGGCCTGGCAGCCACACGCCTCATCGTCTCCGATGTTCCGGACGTGAAGGTCGTCGTCCTGACGGCTTCGGAGGACGAAGCAGATCTCTTCGAGGCGATCAAGTCGGGCGCCCAGGGTTACCTTCTCAAAGACCTCAAGCCGGACGAGCTGTTCCGCATGCTGGAGGGAGTCCAGCGCGGCGAGCCGGCCCTCACGCCGACGTTAGCGCGGAAGGTGCTGGGGGAATTTGCGCGGCCCAGCGGGACGAGGCACGAGCGCGCCTCCGACGAGCTGACCGAGAGGGAGCGCGAGGTTCTCGAGCTGCTCGTCTCCGGCGTCACCTCCAACAAGGACCTCGCAGAGCGGCTCATCG
>DASRDP010000015.1 GCA_035652535.1 Chloroflexota bacterium | reverse complement strand
CTACCAAGACCGTGAGCCTCTCCATCGCCGGCGTCAACGAGCTGCGCCTGCTCGTCACCGACGCGGGGGACGGCGCCGCCTACGACCACGGCGACTGGGCCGACGCCCAGATCGCATGCGGGTCCGCGACACCGACGTCCGTCACCACGCAGACGCCGAGCCCCGCCACGCCCACCGCAACGTCCGCGACCGTCATCCCTTCGGCCACTCCCACGAGCGCGCCCACCGCATCAACCGCGCCGACGGCAACGGCCACGCCGGCGGGCGCCCCGACAGCCACGAGCACGCCCATCACAGGCGGCGCGGCGTACCTGAGCGACATGACGTGGAGGTCCATGACGAACGGGTGGGGCCCAGCGGAGCTGGACATGAGTAACGGCGAGCAGGCGCCTCGGGATGGTCATCCCATCACGCTGAACGGAACGGTGTACGCCAAGGGATTGGGGGTGCACGCCAACTCGGACATCACCTACACGCTGGGAGGCGCGTACGCCATCTTCACCGCGGACGTGGGAGTCGACGACGAAGTCGGCAGCAACGGATCCGTGCACTTCCAGGTCTGGACCGACGGCGTGCAGCGGTTTGACAGCGGGCTCATGACCGGCGTCACGGCGACCGCCCACGTGAACGTCTCCATAACGGGCGTGAACGTGCTCGAGCTGATCGTGACCGACGCAGGGGACGGGAACGCGTACGACCATGCGGACTGGGCCGCCGCGCAGATCGCAACGAGCGGGGCGGCGACCCCGACCGCGACGGCGACGCTGGTCACGGCGAGCACGCCGACCCCGACGGCGACGGCGGGGATCGCTCCCACCGCGACGCCAACGGCGGCTCCGACGGCTACGCCAACGCCCGGGATGGCGCCGACGCCAACGCCGCTCCCAACGTTCACGGTTGGCGCCACGCCGACTCCGACCTCGGGTACAGGAGGCGGACCCGTCGCGTTCAGTCCGGCAGCGCCCTACACGGTGGGGAGCGACCCCCACTCGGTCCTCGTGGCCGACCTCAACGCGGACGGAAAGCTCGATATCGCGAGCGCCAACGCGCTGTCCAACTCCGTCAGCGTGCTTCTCGGAAACGGACTCGGCGGATTCGCGACGCCGGTGAATTACACCGTTGGCACCAAGCCCAAGTTCGTGCTCGCTCAGGACGTGAATCGTGATGGCAAGCCCGACCTGGTGACCGCGGACGAGACGAGCAACGACGTCGCGATTCTGCTGGGCACTGGGGACGGAACGTTCCAGGCAGCGCGCACATTTCCCGCCGGTTGCACTGCACCGCATGAGGTAGCCTCCGGCGACCTCAACAACGATGGGAAGCCGGACCTGGTCGTTGCCTGCTGGAACGGTTCGACGATCGGCGTGCTCCTCGGGAACGGCGACGGCACATTCCAGGCTCCCGCGTCCGTCACGGCCGCGCTCAACCCCCATGGTGTGGCGATTGGCGACTTCAACGGTGACGGGAAGCTGGACGTCGCCGTGGCAGACCGGGGGAGCAACGCCGTGACCGTCCATCTCGGGACCGGAACGGGTTTGTTCTTGGCGCCCGTAGGCTACCCAGTTGGCGCTGGCCCTCACTCCGCCCGCGCAGCGGATGTCAACGGTGATGGGAAGCTGGACCTGGTGACCCCGAACGATCTGGCAAATACGGTCAGCGTCTTGCTGGGAGCCGGGAACGGAACCTTCGGGGCCGCGACGAGCTTTGCGACCGGGTCCGCGCCGGAGATCGTGGCGGTGGGCGACGTCAACGCTGATGGCAAGCTGGATTTGGCCACCGCGAACTCAGGCGACAATACCGTGAGCGTGCTGGTGGGGACGGGCGCGGGGAGCTTTGGCGCGCCGTCGAGCTTCTCAGCGGGCATCCAGCCCTTCTCCGTCGCGATAGGCTCGCTTAACGGGGACACGCAGCTCGACCTGGTCGCGGCCAATTACGGAGACACGACCGTCAGCGTGTTTCTCAGTCTCCCACCTGCGCCCCCCACCCCGACGCCGCAGCCCGGCGTCCAGTACCTGAGCGACATGGCATGGACCTCCGCCACCAACGGCTGGGGGCCGGTCGAGCGGGACATGAGCAACGGCGAGAGCGCCGCTGGCGATGGCCACACCATCACCCTCAACGGCGCCGCCTACGCCAAGGGCCTCGGCACCAACGCCATCTCCGACATCCGCTTCGCCCTCGGCGGCGCCTGCTCCTCCTTCACCTCCGACATCGGCGTCGACGACGAGGTCGGCGCCCTCGGCTCGGTCGTCTTCCAGGTCTGGACCGACGGCGCCCTCCGCTACGACAGCGGGACCATGACCGGCTCCACCGCTACCAAGACCGTGAGCCTCTCCATCGCCGGCGTCAACGAGCTGCGCCTGCTCGTCACCGACGCGGGGGACGGCGCCGCCTACGACCACGGCGACTGGGCCGACGCTCGCGTCGGGTGCAGCTCCACCACGCCCACTTCCGCGACCACTCGGACCCAAATCCTGGCCACGCCAACGGCCACCCCGACGCAAACCGTCGCCGTTGCTCCTCCCACTCCGACGCAGCTGACCCCGACTCTGCCCGCGACGCCAACGCCGACGCCCACGCAGCGGCCCACACGGACGAGAAGACCGAGTCCCACACCATGACCGTGGCGACTCTGCGCTCGACGTCAGGTCACAGCGGCGAAGGTCGCGGGCAGGCTGGGGAGCAAGCGCCCTCCCGCCGGCCCGGTCACCTGGCGCCGGGTCTTTCCACGGCGGTCGGGACCAACGTGACGTACCGACTCGGCAAGCTCGCGCGCCACGGCGTGTTGGGAGGCGTCTGGCTCGATTGCGGCTGCGCGGAAGGCGGCTACAGCCGAGCGCTTGCGCGCATGGGCGCAGAGCGGGTTGTGGGGATCGACGTGGAAACGACGCGCGTGTCAAGCGCGCGCGCGATGGGGTCGCCGGCGATGGTTCGGCCGACCTACTGTTGCGCCTCCGCGGAGGAGCTCCCATTCGCGGATGAATCGTTCGATGGCGTATTTCTCAACGAAGTCTTCGAACACGTCGCGGACGAATCGCGGACGCTCGCGGAGATTCGTCGCGTCCTGCGGCCGGGCGGCGTACTCGCGCTCATGTCGCCCAACCGATGGTTCCCGTTCGAGGGGCACGGCATGCGGCTGGGAGGCTGGGAGCTTGGATTCCCGGTCCCCATTGTGCCATGGGTTCCGATGAAACTCGTCCGCCCGTTCATGCACGCGCGGAACTACTGGCCCGGCGAGCTACGCAACCTTGTTTCCGCGGCGGGTTTCGAAATCATTTCCACCAGCTCCGTCTTTCCCGTCTTCGAGGTTTACGCGTGGCTTCCGAAGCGCGTGATCCGCGCCTACCAGCGAGCGCTCCCGACCATCGAGAGGGTCCCGGTGCTTCGTCGCTTCGGCGTCTCGACCTGCGTACTCGCCCGGCGGCCGCGCAGCGACCCGCGGCGCGCGCTCTCCAACGCTGCCGCTGGCCGACGAGAACGCGGACCCAGCGCGCTTGTTCGAGGGATGTTGCGCGGCATTTTCAGCGCATTCATCAGTCTGTCACGGACTGTTAACCATCATTATTGGTGTAACCGTGCTCGTAGTCGGTTATCCTTTTGACCATGACTTGTACAGGGATACAGAAACACTGTTGCAAGTTCTCGCGTATTTGACCGACGAATTCGTCATCGGACGTAACTGGAGGTGAAAGGTCCGTTAGACCGATCGCACACGAACTGAGTGCGGAAGCGGGAAAAAGCTGAGCCCCGGGTTGACTGCTACTCCCCCCGGGGCCCGGGCTTTTGGGGCAGGGGATGTCCCGCGAGCCGCTGTCATTATATTCGCCGAATGTCACGTCGACCGTTGACAGCAGCTCACGAAGCATCTTGGCACGCATTCCTGCCTCAGAGAGACCGCAGTCCGCGCGCATTGTCAGAGTTTCTGCACAACAGCGCACCGAGGACATCTGGACGATCCAACTATGCAGGAAGTGTCAACCCGCTTCGAGCGACAAACCGACAACAGCGCCCTTTGCTGTGGCGAGGAGAACGCCGTGAGCTGTCGTGTCAGCGTCGTCATTCCGGCGCTCAACGAAGAAGCCAATTTGCCCTTTGTCTTGCCCAAGATTCCCACGTGGGTCCATGAGGTCATCCTCGTGGACGGGCAATCGACCGATCGAACGGTCGACGTTGCGCGCATCCTGGTCCCGAACATTCGCGTCGTCCAACAGCTTGGGAAGGGAAAGGGCGCCGCGCTTCGAGCCGGGTTCGAAGCCGCGACCGGGGACATCATCGTGATGCTCGACGCGGACGGCTCCACGCTTCCAACAGAGATCCCCGCGTACATCGGCCCCCTCCTCGCAGGCGCCGATTTCGTGAAAGGATCGCGGTTTCTCCAGGGCGGCGGAACAGCCGACATGCCTGCGTATCGCCGCTGGGGAAATCACCTGCTCGTAAGCCTCGTCCGGCTGCTCTTTGGGGGACGCTACTCCGACCTGTGCTACGGCTACAACGCGTTCTGGTCGAGCGCCGTTCGACGTCTGGACCTCGACTGCGATGGATTTGAGGTCGAGACGCTCATGAACGTGCGCGCGCTCCGCGTCGGCCTCCGAGTCGCGGAGGTGCCCAGCTTCGAAGATCGGAGAATTCACGGGACCAGTAACCTTCGAACGATCCCGGATGGATGGCGCGTCCTGTGCACCATCCTCTCGGAATGGCGCCGAAGCATTTTCGGGGACGTCACGCCCCACCGGCAGGCTGGCCCTTCGCTTCAATTCCCAGCAGACGGACCTCGCGCCCGAGTGGATCTCGCGGAGATCCTCATCTCCAACAGGGAACAGCAGGATGGCCAGGCTGCCGCATGACGCCCTCGCACCACAGCCCCACTGGACCAACGGGGCGTCGGCGACCATGACGGTAGCCAACCAAGCTCCGCTCGGCGCCCCGCGGTTCACCGTTTCGGTTGTCGTCTGCGCATATACGGAAGCTCGATGGTCGGAGCTGACGGCGTGCGTGCGGTCGCTCCAAAACCAGACGCGCGTGCCCGACGAAATCGTCGTCGTCGTCGATCACAACCCGTCGCTCCTTGAGCGCGCCGAGCGTCTTGGGGTGGCCGCCGTGCCGAATCGCCACGCGCAGGGCCTCTCGGGGGCGCGCAACACGGGTGTCGAGGTCACGCGTGGCGAAGTCATCGCCTTCCTGGATGACGACGCCGAGGCTTGCCCGGATTGGCTGGAGAAGCTGCTCTGCCCTCTCGCCGACGCCCGCGTTCTCGGCGTCGGAGGGGCGATCGAGCCCGCGTGGGTCGATCGCCAGGCGACCTGGTTGCCCGAGGAGTTCTATTGGGTGCTCGGCTGTACGCATCGGGGTGCGCCCAAGCGCCTGGCGCCGGTGCGCAATCCATTCGGCGCCAGCATGTGCATGCGCCGCGAAATCTTCCAGCACGTCGGGCTCTTTCGCGACGGAATCGGGCGGAACCATCGCGCGCCGATGGGCTGCGAAGAGACGGAGCTGTGCATTCGCGCGCGCCGGCGTTGGAAGGACAGCGTGTTCGTCTTTCAACCGGATTCGATCGTGCGCCACCGCGTACCGGGCGACCGTGTCCGCTGGCGATATTTTGTGGCGCGCTGCTACGCGGAAGGGACCTCCAAGGCGCTGATCTCCCGATTCGTCGGACGCGGAGCAGCGCTCACCGAGGAGGCGGCCTATACGGCTCGCGTGCTGCCGGTCGGCGTGCTTCGAGGTCTGCGGGACTCGCTGGTCCGACGCGATGGCTCGGGCGCTTTGCGGGCCGGGGCCATCGCGCTCGGATTCGCCGCGACGGTAGCGGGCTACGTTCGTGGCCACTGGGGGTTTCACCATGTGCGCCGCGGTTGACTGCTCCAGCGGGCGCGTCGCTGGCAGTTCGGCTGAGGGCGCATCGGCTGCGCAAGCGGCGCCGATTGTGCGAGCCGAGCCCGCCGCGCAGCCGCAGCCCTTGAAGGTCCTCGTGACAACACCGCGGTATCTGCCACAGATCGGCGGCGTCGAAACCCACGTGTACGAAGTATCCCGACGCCTCGCTCGGATGGGCCTCGACCTCACGATCGCCACGACCGATCTCACCGGTCGGCTTCGCCCGCGCGAGGAGGTCGACGGCGTGAAGATCCGCCGGGTTCGTGCGTGGCCGTCTGACCGGGATTACTACTTCGCGCCGGGAATCCGCGCAGCCATCGCCGACGGACCTTGGGACCTGGTGCATTGTCAGGGATACCACACCCTCGTGACGCCCATCGCCATGCTCAGTGCCCTCCAGCGCGGGATTCCATACGCGGTAACCTTCCATAGCGGCGGCAACTCCTCTCACGTTCGCAATGCGCTGCGCGGGCTTCAACGCGCGGCGCTCCGCCCCTTGCTCAGCCGGGCGTCAGCGCTCATTGGCGTCTCCCGGTTCGAGGCGGACTTCTTTTCGCGGAGACTGCGCATTCCTCGCAACCGGTTCGTGGTCATCGCAAACGGATCTGACCTTCCGGCATCGCCGGCGCCCACTGAGGATTCCACCGACGAAACCCTGATCCTGTCCATCGGCCGGCTCGAGCGCTACAAGGGCCACCAGCGAATCCTGGACGCGCTGCCGCTCATTCGCCGACACATCGCGAATGCGCGACTCCGGATCGTCGGCTCTGGTCCATACGAGCAGCAGCTTCGTCGACGTGCGCGGCAACTTGGCATGGACAAGTACGTCGAGATCCGACCGGTTCCGGCCGCGGATCGGTCCGCGATGGCCTCCCTGCTCTCGCGTGCATCGCTCGTGACGCTCCTGAGCGACTATGAGGCGCACCCGATTGCCATCGTCGAGGCTTTGTCCCTCTCTCGGCCCGTGCTGGTGTCGGACACATCCGGGCTACGGGAGTTCGGCGAGACGGGCCAGGCGCGCATGATCTCCGTGCGCGCGCTGCCCAGCCAGATCGCGTACGCCGCGCTCAAGCAGCTCGAGAGCCCGATCACCGCGCCCGCGGTCGCGGTGCCGACCTGGGACGAATGCGCTGCCGCGGTCCTGCGCGTCTACCAGTCGATCGTGGATGGAATGAGGCCATGCGAATCTTGATGCTCTCCCAGTTCTACCCACCCATCATCGGCGGTGAGGAGCAGCACGTTCGAAACCTCAGCGTGGCCCTCGCGCGGCGCGGCCACGAGGTTGCCGTGGCAACCCTGCATCACGACGACCTGCCGAGTTTCGCGTCCACCGACGGGGTCCGCGTCTATCGCCTCAATGGAACGATGCAGCGCGCCGCGTGGCTCTACGGCGATTCAGAACGGCGACACGCCCCGCCCCTTCCGGATCCGGAGGCGGTGGCCGGGCTTCGACGCGTCGTCGACGCGGAGAGGCCCGAGGTCGTCCACGCGCACAACTGGTTCGTCCATTCATTCGTTCCGCTCAAGCGTCAGAGTCGGGCCAAACTTGTCCTCACACTCCACGACTACAGTCTGTGCTGCGCCACGAAACGCATGATGTTCCGTGAGTCCGCGTGCAGCGGGCCCGCGCTTCGACGCTGCGTACCCTGCGCCATCCGACACTACGGAACGCTGAAGGGGGCCGCAACCCTCGCGGCCCGCTGGGCGTCCACCGTTACCGTGCGCGCGGCGGTGGACATGTTCGTCCCCGTCAGTCACGCCGTCGCCGTCGGCAGCGGCCTCACTCGAGACCGGCTCCCCTTCCGCGTGATCCCGAACTTCTTGCCCGACGAAGACGATCGAGACGACGGGTGCTTCGAGAGCTACCTCTCGCGGCTCCCCGCTTCCGAGTTCGTGCTGTTCGTCGGCGATCTGAGCCGCCAGAAGGGGATCGACACGCTCCTCGCAGCATTCACGGGACTCCCCGTACGCGTGCCGCTTGTCTTGATCGGCAGACGCCTTCCGGACACGCCGCGCGTCGTTCCCGATGGCGCGCACATCTTCTCCAACTGGCCGCACGGCGCCATCATGGCTGCCTGGCGGCGAAGCATGCTGGGTGTGGTGCCATCGGTGTGGCCTGACCCGTGTCCCACGGTGGCGCTCGAGGCCATGGCGAGCGCCCGGCCCGTCATCGCGTCGGCCGTCGGCGGGCTCGTCGACCAGGTGATCGATCGCGAGACTGGGCTTCTCGTTCCACCGGGCGACGTCGACGCGCTGCGGTCCGCCATGCTGCGGCTCATCGCAGATCGTGGCTGGCGGAGCGCGTTGGGGGAATCGGCGCAGCGCCACGCCGAGCGCTTTCGCGCCGCGACGATCGTTCCCAGCATCGCCCGGCTGTACGAAGAGCTGACCTGCGCGACGGAGGACGGGCGCCATGCGGCCTGATAGCCTCGTGCCGGCCACTCTTTCCGCGCCGGACGTCGCCCCGATTCGCGTGCTGGAGCTCGAGCTCGCGTCGGATTCCGAGCCGCGCACGCCACTCCCGGGCGCAACGGCCGGCGGCAAGACCGCGCTTGTCCTCGTCCGGATTCACGGGGAGCCCGTTGGGACAGTGCACGTTGGCGTGCCGACGAATGGTCTCACGCGGAGCCAATGCATTCCCGCGATCGCGCGCGAGCTGGGGCAGCCGATTCTCGAACACTTGCATCGGGATGGCGCCAATTCGCGGGCCGCGAGCGATCTCTGCGCGGCGGCGCGAATGGCCCAACCCGCCTGCAGCGCGCCGCGGACGGCTGTGCTGGCGAACCCGCCCTCGGTGAGCGTCGTTGTTGCGACCCACGATCGGCCCGAAAGCGTGCGAAATTGCATCGGCTCCTTGGCCCGCCAGACATACCCGCGATTCGAAGTCCTTGTCGTCGTCAACGCGCCCCCACCGGCGGTGGATTTCCGGCACGTTCAGCGCGCATTCGCGGGTGACGCGCGGATTCGATGGCTCCACGAGCCGCTCCCCGGCGCATGTCGAGCGCGGAATCTGGGGATCGAGGAGGCCCGCGGTCAGATCATCGCCTTCTGCGATGACGACGTAATCCACGACCCCGACTGGCTCCTCGAGCTGGCGTGTGCCTTCCAAGAGGCGCCGGGTGTCGGCTGTGCCACGGGCCTGGTGTGCCCGGCCGAGCTGGACACCGACGCGCAAATCTGGTTCGAGCAATACGGCGGCCTGGGGACCGGCTTCACGCCACGGCTGTTCGACATGGGCGCCAACCGGCCCGCCGACCCCTTCTATCCGTTCCGTCCCGCGACCTTTGGGGTTGGGACGAACATGGCATACAGAGCGGAGGTGGTGAGAGAGCTGGGCGGATTCGACCCATCCCTGGGACCGGGAACGCCCGCTTGCAGCGGGGAGGATTACGCCCTGTACTACGCCACGCTTCTCGATGGCTACCAGATCGCGTATCGACCCAGCGCGCTCGTCTACCATCGGCACCGACGCGATTACGCGTCGCTGCGTCAGCAGATCCACGGCTACGCGGTCGGGTACGCGGCCGCGATCTCGCACAGCGTTCTTGCGAACCCCCTCGCAGGCGCATCCATTGCGCGAGGCCTTCCGCGGGGCGTAGTGCGGCTCGTGAGATCGAAGCGAAGCTACGCCGGCCGTCCAGGGTTTCCCGCCGAGCTATCGCGCGTGGAGATGCAAGGTCTGCTATTTGGACCCGCCCTCTTGATGCTCAGCAAGGCCCGCGCATCCCTGTTGTCACGCCGAGCCCACTCCAGAAAGCAAGAAGGCGCCGGAGTGCTTCATGCCTTTGACGACTCGACGGGCAAGGAGCGGGAGCAGCGCACGTGAAGCTTCTTCCCGGCGACGCCCCACTCGATTCCGTCCCATTCCTGTTCGGCGATGTTTTCGCTCCCGTGTGCATCACCGAGGTGGACCTCGCCGAGCCCATCCCGCTCCTGCGTCCGAGTCCGTCCGGGGAGTCAGACGGTTACAGCCGCGCTCTTTCTCTCGTTTGGGTCCACGACCACCCCATCGGGCTGGTCCAGCTCGCCATTCCCCCGGGCGGCCTGAATGCCGAACAGTACGCGCGTCAAATCTGGCGCCAAATCGGCGATGCCATCAATACCCATTTGACGCGCGACGGGCTGCCATCGCTCCGGGGCCTAACGGCGGCGGGCATCGGGCAGCCCGGCAACGCCGGCTGCTGGGCAGCCCTCGACGCGGCACGAGCAAGCGGACCGCGCGTCTCGGTGGTCATTCCGACGCGCAATCGGCCCGATCAGATCGTGGCGTGCATCACGTCGGTCTTGCGGCAGGATTATCCGGCCCACGAGATCATCGTCGCGGACAACGGACCCTGCAGCTCAGAGACACAAGACGCGGTCGCGCGAAACTTCGACGGTGAGCTGCGGGTTCGATACGTCCGCGAAGAGGTCGGCGGCACGTCGAGAGCCCGCAATCGGGGGATTCAACTTGCCCAAGGTGACATCATCGCCTTCTGCGACGACGACGTCCGTCACGACCGTCGCTGGCTCCTGCATCTCGTCCTTGGCTTCGGCATGGGCGATCGCGTTGGGTGCGTAACCGGCCTCGTTCTCCCCCACGAGCTGGAAACGGAGCCACAGGTCTGGCTCGAGCAGTATGGCGGTTACAGCAAGGGGTTCGTTCAACAGATCTACGACCTCGACGAGCACGTCCCGCAGGACCGCCTGTTTCCGTTCACCACCGGCCGACTCGGGACTGGCGCCAATATGGCCTTTCGAACGCAGATCCTCCGGTCGCTGGGCGGATTCGACATTGCGCTGGGCGGTGGTAGCCCCGCCATCGGCGGCGAGGATCTCGCGATGAGCTTTCAGATCATCGCGGCGGGTTTCCAGCTCGTCTACCAGCCCGCGGCCGTCGTCTATCACCCCCATTACCGCGACTACGCCGCCCTTCGACGGCAGATGTACGGGTATGGGAAGGGGCTGACCGCGTATCTCACCAAATGCTTGATCGACAACCCCCGTTTGGGCATCGACATGCTGCGCAAGCTGCCGTTCGGTCTCGACTATCTCTTCAGCCCCCGATCGCGGAAGAACCGCCGCAAGTCTCCAAACTACCCACGTGAGCTGACCATGATCGAGCTGAAGGGGATGATGGACGGGCCGTTCGCCTACGTCCGCGGTCGCTGGGCGCGCGATCGCGGCCGTGCAACTTCCACCATCCTGGCGCAGTCGCATCCATGAGCAGACCGACGGCCCAGGTTTCCGCCCCCCGATCCGCGACGGGCGGAGATCCTGGGATCACGCGCGTACCGATTCTCGCGTATCACAGCATCTTCCCCGGGGCAAACACGTCGTGGCGGCGGTACGTCGTCTCACCAACGTTGTTCGACGAACACGTGAGCGCGCTCCGCGAGCAAGGCTACGTGTCTATGACGGTGGATGCGCTCGTCCGCGCCATCGCCCGTGGCCAGCCGCTTCCAGCCAAGCCCGTCGTCCTGACGTTTGACGATGGCTTCGCCGATTTTGTCTCGAACGCGCTGCCCGTGATCGCAAGGCGTCACATGTCCGCCACCCTCTACGTCACCACGGGATTTGTCGGGAAGCGCAGCCCGTGGCGGCATCGCGCCGACGCGGACACTCACGAGCCGATGCTCTCCTGGGCGGACGTCCGATCCCTCG
>DASRDP010000014.1 GCA_035652535.1 Chloroflexota bacterium | reverse complement strand
ACGGCAAGGTTTGGCACCTCGATGTCGGCTCGTCGCATCCTGGGGCCGGAGCAGGTCCCAAGGGTTGGGCTGTTCGCCCATTAAAGCGGTACGCGAGCTGGGTTCAGAACGTCGTGAGACAGTTCGGTCTCTATCCACTGCAGGCGTAGGGAATTTGAGGAAGGCTGTCCCTAGTACGAGAGGACCGGGATGGACGGACCTCCGGTGTACCAGTTGTCCTGCCAAGGGCACCGCTGGGTAGCCGACGTCCGGTCGGGATAAGCGCTGAAAGCATCTAAGCGCGAAGCCCTTTCCAAGATGAGATTCCCCACGGCGTAAGCCGGTAAGGCCACAGGAAGACCACCTGTTTGATAGGCCGCATGTGTACGGCGGGCAACCGCCTCAGCTAAGCGGTACTAATGGCCGAGGGCTCAACCACTACGCGGAGCGCCTTGCCGCGCCAACAGGATCGATCCCTATCAGTCCGTCACCGTCTTTGCTCACGCGTGAGCCGGCCGCGCTCGTCGCAGCCATCTCACCGCCACATCGCACCGGTCCTGGTGTTTCGAGCGAGGTGGAACCACCCGTTCCCATCCCGAACACGGAAGTGAAACGCCTCAGCGTCGACGATACTGGAGGGGCAACCCTCTGGGAAAATAGACCAATGCCAGGGCCATCTTTGCCCGCCCAACGTGCCTCGCGACCTGACGCGCAAGCGCTCCTCGCGGTACACTGAGGCAGACAACGCGGGATGGAGCAGCGGTAGCTCGTCGGGCTCATAACCCGAAGGTCGTGGGTTCGAATCCCACTCCCGCTACCCGCAGACGAGGCCGCCGGAGCGCTCCGGCGGCCTCGTCCCGTCTCAACCGCACGGCACGATCGAGAAGGAATCGGGTACCGCGACACGGGGGCAGTCGCCACGTGCCAGTGAGCGAGCGCACTTTCGGCGCTGTCGCCTTGGAAGATCCGGACGCGCAGTGGGAGCTTCACCGCGATCCTCGCGGTGAGAGGTCTGCCTCCTGACGCCCGTATAATCCGGGCGAAGCGTCCGCGCGCTTTCCCCCGCCCCCGTCGTCTAGTGGCCCAGGACGCAGCCCTTTCAAGGCTGAGATCGCGGGTTCGAATCCCGCCGGGGGTACCGCTGTCCCGATCGACCCCCTACTCTCCTGCGCGTGACACGGCCGCGGCGGTCCTCGATACGATCGCGGTGAGCGCAGCGCCGAGCAGCAGTACGGCCGCCGAGGCGACGAACACGGCGCGCACGCTGATCGCTGCGATCACTGACCCGACGACGCCGCCGAACAGAAACGACAGATTGCTGGGAAAGAGCGTGAGGTTCAGCACTGACGCGCGCCGATCGCTCGGCGTCGCCAACGCGATCACCGAGACGATGAGCGGGCTCAGGCCACCCTGCACGGCCCCCATCGCGCCGCGCGCGACCAGCAGGGCGACGTAGTCGGGCGACCGGGCCTGGGCCAGGGCGGCGACGGACCCACCGACGAGCGCGGCGGCGAGGACGCGCCACGACCGTTCCGCCCGTCCCAGCCGGCTGAGAATCGGTCCAGATCCTGCCGAAACCAGCCCCGCCGTCAACAAGACGGCGCCGATCGCCAGGGGGAGGTCCGGGCCGCGATACGTCTCGGACACGAGGAGGGGCACGAACGGTCCGGGCATGTTCATGCCAAGGAGCGCGACAAAGTACAGTCCGAACAGCGGCAGCACGATCGGCGACGCGCGAAGGTTCCCCGGCAATGCTCGGAGCAGAGCACCCGTCGATGCGGTCGATCTCGGCCCTTGGGCATGCTCGTGCAAGCCGATCGCCAGGAGCAGCGCCACGGTCCAGCAGACGATGCCGTCGGCCTGATACAAGCGAGCAATGCCAATCTGGGGAATCAGCCATCCACCGATGAACGGGCCGACCGAGACACCGAGCGTGCTGCCAGCCGTGATGAAGGCGATCGCTGTGGCGACGTGCCGTCTCGGGGCGGCATCGGCCAAGACCGCGTACATGACGCCCGTGTTTCCCAGAATGAATCCGACGAGCACGCGCGCGGGGACAAGCTGCCAGGGGGCCGCCGCGATGCCGAACAGGAAGAAGATGATCCCTTCGCCCACCGTGGAGCGGAGGATAATGAGCTTGCGGCTGTAGCGATCCGCCCAGACGCCCCAGAAGGGCGCCAGCGGCAGGCCCAGGACGAAGGAGACCGCGGTGAGCAGGCCAGTCCATTGCGGGACCTGCGATTCGGGAACGCCAAACTGCGCCAGGTACAGCGGCGTGAAGGCGCCCAGATGGCCGAAGCCCAGCGTCTCGACGAAGCTTGCGAGGGCGAAGAGGAGCGCCGATCCCAACCAGGCGTCAGGGCGCTGATCCGGGATCTCGGTCCGGCCTGATCGCGGCGCGCGCACTCGGCATTATAGCGGCCACCTTGACCCTGGTTCGAAGCGCTCCGTATAGTGGCGATTGTCCTCCCGCGCGACGCGATGTGCCGTCAACGGAGTCGAGCGAGACGTCTCTGGGCCCAAAGGGCGCTCAGCGATCGAAGGGTATTTCGTCCACGGGTATGCGCTTTGTGTCACGGCGCGGCATCTCGCATCAGTCCGCGAGCCCCTCTGCGAAAGCTCCGGGCGGGGATGCAGCGCGCGCGCTCACTAACGTGACGCGGCTGACCGCGGCCAGACGAGTCGCGCTTCCTACCTTCGTGGATTCGCGCGGCGCGCTCACGGCGTTCGAGAGCAACCTCGAAGTGCCCTTTCAGATCGCGCGCGTCTTCTATGTCTATGACGTGCAGGCGCCATTCGAGCGCGGGGGACACGCCCATGTACATGCCGATCAGCTGCTCGTCTGCGTAGCCGGGCGTATGAGCGTCGATCTCGTCGACCCTTCGAGCACGGAGACCTACGTCCTCGACGATCCGAGCACCGGCCTCTTCGTGCCGCGGCTCGTGTGGACACGGCTCTACGGCTTTACGCCAGGCGCGGTCTGTCTGGCCGCGGCCAGCAATCACTATGAGCAGAGCGAGGTCATACGCGACTGGGACGAGTACGTACGCCGCGCGTTGGAGCCGTAGAATTTCCGCTCGGTCACGGTCAAGGCACCCCACATGAATCCCAAGACGACGGAGTCTCTGTGATATCGGAAGACACGTGTATCGAAGAGCGTTTTGCGCGGTCCGCCCTGACCGAAGACAACCCATATCAGACGACTGATGACGCGATGCGGTGGCTGAACGAGCGCGGGGCTGAGAACGCGCTCCTCGTCGAGCGGGTGCCGTTTACCGCGCTTCGTGAATGGTCCTTCGAGTCCTCCACCGGCGACCTGGTGCACCGAACCGGGAAGTTCTTTCGGGTGCATGGCATCCGGATCCACGTCAGCGAGGGGACCGAGGAGCGATCGTGGCTGCAGCCGATCGTCGACCAGCCGGAGATCGGCATCCTCGGGATCATTGCCAAACAGATAGACGGCCAGCTCTTCTTTCTGATGCAGGCGAAGCTGGAGCCGGGAAATCCCGCCGGAGTCCAGCTCACTCCAACGCTCCAGGCCACTCGGAGTAACTACACGCAGGTTCACCAGGGGGCCAGGCCAAAGTATCTCGATTACTTTCTCGATCGCGCGGCGGCGACTCCACTCGTCGATCAGCTTCAGTTCGAGCAGGGATCGACGTTTCTGCGCAAGCGGAACCGCAACGTCATCGTCGAGGTGCTCGAGGACGTGCCGGTCGAGGAGGACTTTCGCTGGTTCACCCTGGGCCAGATCAAGAAGCTCCTCCGGGTCCCCAACCTCGTAAGCATGGATGCCCGCACCGTGCTCGCGTGCATCCCGCTTCGCGACCGCGCCGGCCATCGCGCGCTCGGACGCGGAGGGGACGGGGGTCCCCAGAAAGGGTCGTTCGGGGCACGCCTCTATCAATCCATGGCGCACGGCGAGCGACCGGCGAATGCGGACCACGTGGTCCAAAGCTGGCTCACCGATGTGAAATGCCGCGTTCAGTTGTCCGTCGAGCGTATTCCCCTCGCGGACATGCCAGGCTGGGCACGTCACGAGCGAGCGATCTCCCACGAGGGTGCACGTTTCTTTGAGGTCGTCGGCGTGACGGTGCGCGCGAAGAACCGCGAGGTGTCCGCGTGGGATCAGCCGCTCGTGTCGCCGCGCGAGAAGGGCATGGTTGCTTTTCTCGTGAAGGAGATCGGCGGCGTGCTCCATTTCCTCGTCCAGGGCGTTGTCGAGCCGGGCAATCCGGATATCGTGAGCGTGGGCGCGACGGTTCACTGCGTGCTGAGCGAGCGAAGCGTCCACGATCCGGCGTCGTGGCCGCCCTATATGGAAGAGGCGGTTCACGCGCCACAGTCGGCCATTCGGTATTCGTGCGTGCAGTCGGAGGAAGGTGGGCGCTTTTACCACGCGGAGAACGAGTACCGCGTCGTCGAAGTCGATCCGACCTTCGCGGCAGTGCCGAGCGATCGCTACTGCTGGGTGACGTTGCGCCAGCTCAACGAGCTGGTGCGCTGGGGCCTCGTCAACGTTGAGGCGCGGAGCTTGCTGGCCTGTCTGAGCATCACCTAGCTCGATGGACGTCTTGATTCTCGGCCTCTCCAGCATCGTGCAGCGTAGGGTGCGGGCCGCGTTGCAGGCGGTGCCCGCAGTGCAGCGAGTCGACCTGGCCACGCGTCGCGCGAAGACTGGCGTTGCCAGCGATTGGACGGAGGGCACGGTATTCGATGATTTCCGCCCTGCCCTCGACCGCAGCACGGCTTCGCTCGTGTACGTCTCGCTGGTGAACTCAGAACACGAGCGGTGGGCTGAGGCGGCCATCGCTTCTGGGCGGCACGTGGTTGTGGACAAACCCGCCTTTCTCGGGCTCCGCACCGCGGAGCGTATGCTCGATCTTGCCGCGAAGAAGCGCGTGTGCCTGGCGGAGGCCATCGTGTACGGCTACCACCCCCAGATGCAACGCGTCCATCGCATCTTCGCAGAGGCCGGATGCGCCCCATCTCGCATCACTGCCACGTTCTCGTTCCCGCCCCTTGACGAGTCGAATTTTCGCTACCGGCGCGCGTTGGGCGGCGGGGCACTGTGGGATGTCGGCCCGTACGCGGCATCCATCGGGCGTCTGATCTTCCGGGACGCGCCGACCGCCGTCGACTGTCGTATCCTCACGCGGGGCGGGATCGACAAGGTGGACACGGCATTCGCCGTCCTCGCAACATTCTCCGGGGGACGGAGCATGGTGGGGCTGTTCGGCTTCAACACCGTCTACCGCAATCGGGTCGACGTGTTGGGAGAGCATGTTGGCGTCGAGATCGACCGCGTCTTCACGACCCCTCCCGACTCCGCGAGCCCCCTCCGCGTGACGCGGCCCCATGGGACGTCCAGGGAAGACGGCCTGGTCGGAGATTCCTTCCAGGCCTTCTTCGCCCACGTATGCGAGCGCATCGACCGAGGGAGCTGGAATGACCTGACCGGCGCGCTGGCGGCGGACGCGCGCGCGCTCCAGCAGCTTCGAGACTCTTCGGGGGCAGACTGAGGACGATGCCGATCGGCGTGTGGGACTACCGCGCGGAGTATGAGGTCGAGCGCCCAGAAATCCTGGACGCGGTGGAACGCGTGTTTCGGTCGGGCCGATTGATCCTCGGCGAGCACGTTCGAGAGTTCGAGCGACGCTTCGCCCAATATTGCGGTGTGGCGCACGGGGTCGGGGTGAACAGCGGGACCGACGCGCTCTTCCTCGGTTTGAAGACGCTCGGGATCGGTCCCGGCGATGAGGTCATCACTGTCGCGAACACGGCGGTGCCGACCGTCGCCGCCATCGTCTCAACCGGCGCAACCCCGCGCTTCGTGGACATCGATCCCCGGACCTATCTGATGGACGTCGCGCAATTGGAGGGAACGATTACCGATCGCACCCGGTGCATCCTTCCCGTCCATCTTTTCGGACAGTGCGTGCGGATGGAGGTCGTGCGGGAGGTCGCCGAGCGACACGGGCTGGCGGTGCTCGAAGACTGTGCGCAGAGCCATGGCGCGACGCGGCACGGGCGGCAGTCAGGCTCGCTCTCGGACATCGCCGCCTTCTCCTTCTACCCCACCAAGATCCTGGGGGGATACGGGGACGGGGGGATGATCCTCACCAACGACGCGGATCTGGCTGCCAAGGCGAGGCGGCTCCGGATGTATGGCATGGAGCGCGAATACTACGCGGAGGAGCACGGCTACAACTCGCGCCTCGACGAGGTGCACGCGGCCATCCTTCTCACCAAACTTCCCAAACTCGACGAGTACGTCCAACGGCGCCAGAGACTCGCCGAGCGCTACGATCGCAGCCTCAGAGATACACCGCTCGTGCTCCCGACGGTCGAGTCGGGAAACCGCCACGCGTACTACCTGTACGTCGCGCGGCACCCACAGCGTGACGCGATCATCCAGGCGCTTGCCGAGCGCGAGATCGTCGTGAACGTGAGCTATCGTTGGCCGATCCATACGATGCGGGCGTATAGCTGGCTCGGCTATCGTGCGGGTGACCTCCCCCATACCGAGGCCGCGATGCGCGAGATCTTCTCACTGCCGATGTACCCTTCGCTGACCGACGACGATCAGGACAGGGTCTGCGCCGCGCTCCACGAGATCCTGTCCGGCGTCGTCGCGGCCTAAAAAGGAGACCCAGAAAGCGATCCGACGCGATCGAGCCCTATGGACGCCGAGCAGTACGCCATCATGTATCACGTCGAGCGCACCCACTGGTGGTACCAGGGGATGCGACGGAACACGCGCGCGCTTCTTCGGCGGTTTCTCCCGCCAGGGCGCCAGGCGATGGTGCTCGATGCCGGGTGCGGAACCGGCGGAACGACCATCGATCTCGCGGAGTTCGGGGTCGTCACCGGCGTCGACTTCTCGCCCGAGGCGCTCGAGTTCGCGCGGACGCGCGGGCTACAGCGCCTCGTTCGAGGATCCATCGAGCGTCTCCCCTTTGCGTCGAATACCTTTGACCTGGTCACGAGCTTCGATGTCCTCTACCACAGGTCCGTGGGGGATGAGCGGCAGGCGATGGCGGAGTTCTATCGTGTGCTCCGTCCTGGAGGACTCGCGCTCGTTCGCGATCCGGCCTTCGACTGGCTTCGCGGCGCGCACGACGTGGGAATCCACACGGTGCGTCGGTTCACGACGAAGCAGCTCTCAGAACGGATGAGTGGCGCCGGTTTTCACGTCCTGTTTACCAGCTACGGCAACGTTCTCCTCTTTCCCCTCGCCCTCGCGAAGCGCGCGGTGGATCGGTTCATCCCGTCGCCCGCAGACCTTGACATTCCGCCACGGCCGATCAACCGCCTTTTTGAAACTGCCCTCTCCCTCGAGGCGCCATTCGCGGGCAGGATTCGGTTTCCCGTCGGTCTCTCCGCGGTGGTCCTTGGGCAAAAGTAGGTGATCCCAGAGCCCCGACCCGCCGACCAGGCGACCGACGCGCCCTGGCAGCGGGACGCGAACGGCGCCGTCCGGCGAATCGAGCCCACAGCGCTTCCGTCGAGATCCGCCGCGGCTCGACCCGGCCGGAGCGGCCGCCTGTCCGATCTCCTCGCGCTGTTCTGCCTCGCCCTCGTCGTCCTGGTCTCGTTCCGCGACCCCCTGATTCACGGACTCATCGCGTTCGAAAAGGACACGCTCGTCTTCTTTTATCCACTCGAGGCGTGGTTTGGCGACGAATGGAAGGCTGGCCGTTTCCCCCTGTGGAATCCGTACATCTTTACCGGCTATCCGATGTTTGCCGACGGCGAGAGCGGGCTCGCCAACCCGCTGAACCTGGTCCTCCTCCGATTCCTGTCGGCGGCGCACACCCTGCTGTGGCTGCGGATCACGAGCGTTTTCATCGGCGGCGCTGGGGCCTATGCGCTCTGTCGGGCGCTGGGGCTTCGGCCGCTTGCCGCCTTCCTCGGCGGCATAACGTTCAGTGTCGGCAGCTTCTTTCCCAGCCAGCAGCATCACGAAAACATCCTTCGCACCGCCGCCTGGCTCCCGCTCATCCTCGCCTGTGTCGAGGGGGCGTTCGGGGCCCGTGGGTGGCGACGCCAGGCGTACCTGACCGCCGGGGCGCTGGCGCTGGCGATGGCTTCGGTCGGCCTCCACCCTCAGGTTCTCGCCATGGTCCTCATCGCGTTCGCGACCTTTGTGGTTTACCGCGGTCTTGTCGCCGAAGCCGGCCAGGGAAGGTCGATCATCTGGCGATTCGTCGTGCGCGGTGGCCGAGTCGTCTGGTTCGGCCTCTACGTCGGGCTGTTGGGACTCGCCCTGGGAGCGGTCCAGCTCGTGCCTCTCGCCGAGCTGGGCTCGGAGACCATTCGCGGCTCCCAGCCAGACTACTTCTTCGCCACGAGCTACGCGCTTCCGATGCAGAACCTGGTCGACCTGATCTTTCCCTATTTCTATCGCGCTCCGGATTCCAGCTACTGGTCGCTCTGGGCCAAGTGGGAGACGGCGATCTATGTCGGGATCGCGCCCTTTGTTCTGGGCATGGTCGGCGTCCTATTCAGCCGAAAGCGCTCCACGCCGTACTTCGTGGGGCTGGCCATGGTTGGGCTGTGGCTCGCCTTCGCGAGCTACGCGCCCGTCGATCTCTATCGACTGCTGTGGAGCCTCCCCGGGTTTTCGGCGTTTCGCGTCCCCGGGCGATACACGTATCTCTTCGTATTCGCCTGGTCCGTGCTGGCGGCGATGGGACTTCAGGCGACCGCCGACGCGCGATTCTGGGAGCATCGAGGAAGACGCGCGGCGATGATCGGGCTCATTGCGCTCCTGGCCGCTTCGGGCGCCGTGCTCGTGTACGGCATGCGCAACCTGCGGACCTCGATGCTGGCCGATCCGACCGGCGCCGCAGCCTGGATCAACACGAGCTATCTCGCCCTGCGACATCATCTCGAGGGGCTCGAGACCGGCCAGGTCTACCGCGGCCTGGTCGCCTCGCTGGACCTGGGAAACCATCGCACGGCATTCAGCCTGGCGCTCCTCGTTGCGACGGTCGCCCTGCTCATGGGAGCCACGCTTTCGCGCAGGACCCTTCTTGTGTGGCGCTCGGGCCTCGTTGGCCTGGCCATCATCGACCTGCTCGCCTTCGGATCTGGCCTCCACCAGGAGATGCCCATCTCCCAGTTCGAGGCCGCGTCGCCGGCGATCCGATTCCTCGCCCACTGCGGATCGACGTCGCCATGCAGGGCTCCGGCCGAGGGCGAAGGCGATGCGCTCCTCGAGCAATGGCGGGTGTATACGCCTGGAACGATACCGTCGGTCGAGTTCGATCGTCTCGTTCCATTCCGAATCGCGGACGTCGGCGGCTATGCGTCGCCAGATCTCCGCCGGAACTTCACGTATTGGGCCGGCATCGACAGCGTACAGAATCAATTTCTCGACCTGGCCAACGTCCGGTATCTGGTCTACCCCGCGCATCCCGTGGCGCTGCCGTCGTATCGAAATGTGCCATATGACCCGATGCATCCTTTGATGGCCGGCAGCGCCTCGGCGATCGGCGGCGACGAATCGTTCGCGTTCGACGGCGCGCGGGGCGATCGGCTGCAGCTTCTCGCATCGTTGACCCGGAGCGTGACGATTCCCCAGGGCGAGGTCGTCGCCGAGATCACCGTCGTGCCGCGCAGCGGCCAGCCTGTCCAGCTGGCAGTGCGGGCAGGCGAAGACGTTGCCGAGGCGGCCTACGACCGACCAGACGTGCGCGGGCGCGTCCAACACGACATGCCCGCCGAGACGGCATTCGAGCGGCCGGACGTGTATCTCGCCGATGGATCGACCTATCAGCGGCGGACCTACTACTCTGAACGCGACCTGCCGCGCACGCTCGACGTGGATCATGTCGAGGTCCGATACGTAGACCGGACGGGCGGGATCGAGGTGTACGGGATCGGAATCTACAACTTCGCGACCCATGCGACGGCCGGTGTTACCCAGGAAAATCGGACGAAGCTGCGCGAGGTCTATAGCGACGCGGACGTTCGCATTTTCGAGAACGCCGATGCCTTCCCGCGCGCGTACGTCGTGCCGAGCGCGCGGATTGCCCGCGACGCAGACAACGGCCTCGCGGATATGCAGGAAGCGCCGTTTGATCCCTCGACGCAGGTTATGTTGGCCAGCCCGCCCGCCGGCTTCTCACGTGCCGCGTCGGACGGCGACGACTCGGGGGCGTCCCCCGCTGGTCGATCGCGTCGGCCGATTCCCGCCGAGGCGATGGTCGTCACGCCGGATCGGGCGGTGTACCGGGCGTCTGCACCGTCCGGTGGGTATTTTGTCCGCGTGGCCAACGACCTCCCCGGGTGGCGCGCCTGGGTCGACGGGCGCGAAGAGCCCATCCTTCTGGCCAACGGGCTCTTCCAGGCGGTACCAGTCGGACCGGGCGCCCACGTCGTCGAGCTCCGGTACGAGCCTCGGTCGGTCGAGCTCGGCGTTCGCGTCAGCGCTTTGGCGGCCCTTATCGCGCTGGGGATGTTGTCCGGAGCCCTGATTTCCAAGGTACGTCGCGGAGGGAGCGCCAGCGGCGCGGGCATTTCCTAATCTGCCCGCGTTGGTGTTCAATGGTGCATCGACGCTCCCCCGGGCGCGAGGAGGTTTCCGTGACCACCATTGACTCAGACGCGCACGTGATCGAATGCGAGCGGACCTGGCAGTATGTGGAGAAGGCGGCCCGCGAGCTGATGCCGAAGCTCGTCATCGAGGATGGCGAGGACAGCGGACAGAAGCAATTCTGGGTGCTGGAAGGCCGGGCGCACAGCCAGGCGAACGTCGGGCTCAATACGTCGAAGGAATCGCGCGAGATGGCCGACGTCGATGCGCGTCTCAGGCATATGAACGAGCTGGAAATCGACGTGCAGGTACTTTACCCGTCCCTCTTCCTCCGCCCGCTGACTCGCCGGCGCGATGTCGAGATCGCACTGTGCCGGAGCTACAACCGGTGGCTCGCGGACGTCTGGAGTCAGGGGAAGGGGCGGCTGCGATGGGCGGTGGTGCTTCCGCTCATGAGCATCGAGGAATCGCTCGCCGAGATGCGCTTCGCCCACGACCATGGTGCGTGCGCGGTATTCATGCGGGGAATCGAGATGGACTTGACGCTCGATTCGCCGTACTTCTATCCGATCTACGACGCCGCGGCCGAGATGAACATGCCGATCGGGATTCACGCCGGAAACAATAGCTTCTTCTGGAACGACATGTTCTTCGACGAAGGCGGCTACTCGCGGGCGAAGCTGCCCGTGATCAGCGCGTTCCACTCGTTCGTCATGAGCGGGGTCATGGCTCGGTTTCCGCGCCTCCGAGTCGGCTTCATCGAGGCGGCCGCTCAGTGGGTGCCTGCGGCGATCCACGACGCGGCGCGCCGAATCGAGCGCCGTCGTCGAGAGCCGTACGACCGGACCAGCGTACTCCGGGACAATCGGCTGTTCGTCGCGTGTCAGACTGACGATGACCTCGCCTACGTTCTGAAGTACGCGGGGGAGGACAATCTGGTGATCGGGACAGATTACGGCCACAATGACACGGCGACGGAGATCGACGCCCTTCGCTATCTCAGGAACAGCGGCGAGGTGAGCGCGGCGGCGATCGAGAAGATTCTCGGGGCGAATGCCCAGGCGCTCTACGGTCTGTAACGATCGTGGCGGAGGTACCATGCACGCCTCGCAAGGGCGGCTAGCCATCATCGTCTTGATCGGGGCGCTGTGCGCCTGCGTGGCTCCCGAGCGGGGGGTCGGATCGCAGCCACGGGCAGGAGCGAGCGAGGGGCCAAGGAGTCCCAAGCGCATAACCATCGCCATCAACGTCGAGCCACCGTCGCTTCACTACAACCTGATCCCCAATCCCATTCGGGCCGCGCCCGGGTCAATCCAAGAGATCGTCCACCCGGGATTGACCGAGTGGGACAACCAGGGAACGCTCCGGCCGGTCCTCGTCGAGGCGGTCCCCTCCGTCGACAATGGCCTTTGGCGCGTGGAGCCCGATGGAAGCATGGAGATGACGTGGACGATCAGGCAGGGCGCCACCTGGCACGACGGAGCGCCGGTGACGACCGGCGACCTGGGCTTCACCGTGCAGCTCATGCGGGACAAGGACCTGGCGGTGTTCCACGACAAGTATTCGGACCTGATCGACGGCGTGGATGCCCCGGACGAGCGGACGGTGACCGTGCACTGGCGCAAGCCGTATATCGACGCGGACACCCTCTTCACCTATACCCGCGGCCTGCCGGTGGCGGCGCACCTAATGGAACGAACGTATACCGACAATCACGCAGGATTTCTCGACAGCTCGTATTGGAGCACGGATTTCGTCGGGACCGGTCCGTTCCGCCTCAAGGATTGGAGTCGCGGCAGCCATCTCACGCTTGCCGCCTACGATGGCTACATCCTCGGGCGCCCAAAGCTCGACGAGATCCAGGTGGATTTCGTGGCGGACGGAAATGCGCTTGCCTCGAACATCCTCGCCGGCGCCGTGGACCTTACCCTGCGACAGTCGCTTTCGGTCGATCAGGCGCTAGCCCTGCGGGACCAGTGGAAAGACGGAAAGGTCTACACATCGGCTGATGGCTGGGCAGTCGTGTACCCCCAGTTCGTCGGTGCCAACCCGCCCATTGTTCTCAACGTCCAATTTCGCAAGGCGCTCCTAACTGGCATCGATCGCCAACAGCTTGCCGATCAGCTCATGGCGGGACTCCTTCCGATCGCAGAGAGCCCGCTGTTCCCGGGCACGTCGGAATACCAGGCGACGGAGGCGCAGATCGTCCACTATGCCTACGATCCCCAGGCCGCGAGCCAGATGATCGAACGCCTCGGCTACAGCAGAGGCCCCGACGGATTGATGCGCGACAGCACGGGACAGAAGCTCACGATCGAGGTGCGCACGGCCACCCAGCGGGACCTGCACACCAAGACCCTGTTTCCCGTCGTGGACTACTGGCAGCAGCTCGGCGTCGACGCGCAACCGCTCGTCATTCCGGCCCAGAACGCGACCAATCTGGAGGAGCAGGCGACGTTCCCTGCCTTTCAGGTCCTGCGGCAGCCTGCCGGGCGCGCACGGATGGTTGGCTTGCACAGCTCCGAGGCCAGGCTCCCCGAACGGAACTACACCGGGAGCAACAATGGGCGCTACATCAATCCCGATCTGGATGCGCTTATCGATCAATACACGGTCACCATCCCCATCGCCTCGCGGTACCAGATCTCGGGGCAAATGGTTCACCTCATTACGGACCAGTTGCCGGTGCTCCCGCTCTTCTTCGACGCCACCCCCAGTCTCGTGGGTAGTCGGCTGAAGGGAGTCACGACGCTAAACGGCGACGAGAACGCGCGCCAGGCGTGGAACTCCCAGGAGTGGGACGTCGAGTAGCGGTCGCGCCACGCGGCCCACGCGAACCAGCGTGCGGTTAAATCGTCGCGACGATGAACAGGCGGCGGAAGGGCAACAGCGTGTGGCCGTCTGATCGTTGGGGGTAGGCCTTCCGCACGAGGCCTCCATAGCACGCTTCGAACTCGCCGCGCATCGGCTCGTCCAGCTCGGCGAGGAACTGCTGAAGCCAAGAGCCCTTCAGCCACTCCTTCACGGGGTCGGGCCCTGACAGGACGTGGAGGTACTCGGTTTCCCAGATGTCGAGGGTTTTTGTGATGGGCGCGAGGAGGTCGTAGTAGAAGGCTGGCTCCTGGGTGGGGGATGGCCGAATCAGGTGCTCGAGTCGCTCGCGCCACGGGCCCGAGCGAACGGCCTCGTCGACGAGGGCGTGAGACGGGGCGGTGAAGTTCCGCGGCATCTGCGCGGCGAGGACCCCATCGGGCGCCAGATACGACACGAGGCGGGGGAAGACGCGCTCGTGACGCGGGAGCCAGTGGAGCGCGGCGTTGGAGTAGATGAGGTCCGGAGCGGCGCGCGGCGCCCAGCTCCCCAGGTCCGCGCGCTCCCAATCGATGTCCGGGGCTTCGGATGCGCGGGCGAGCATTTCCTCGGAGTCGTCGACACCGGTCACATGGGCCGCGGGCCAACGACTTTTTATCTGGCGCGTGACGTTTCCGGTCCCGGCGCCGAGGTCACAGATCTCCGCAGGCGCCGAGAGCGGCACGTGATCGAGGAGGTCGAGGGCCGGCCGCAGTCGGTGGTCGGCGAACTTCATGTACTGGGCCGGATCCCACGGCATCAGTGTTGACCGAGGCCGAACGAGTTTCCGTCCGGATCAGAGAACGTCGCCCACCAGCCCCACGGCTGCTGGGCGGGCGGCTCGGCGAACGGGACGCCGCGCGCGCTCAGCTCGCGATACGTCGCCTGAATATCCGGCGTATCGAAGATGGCCCCGGTGAAGCGACCGATCCGCGCCGTGGCCGCCTCGTACGTTTCGGCCCCGGGCATCTCCGGTGTCGGTTTGTAGAGGGTGAGGCACGTCTGGGCGCCCTTCGGGGCCACCATGATCCAGCGGGCTGAGGGGCCCATCGGCTCGTCCGCGCGCAGCTCAAAGCCGAGCTTGTTCACGTAGAAGTCGACTGCGCTGTCCTGGTCCGACACGTAGATCGGCGTGCTGAACAGATGCGAGATCACGGTGACACCTCCCAGCGGAAGTAACGGGATCGGCGGGCGTCCGGGTCCGGCTCCCGCGCGGCAGACCGCTGGCGGGTCCGTCAGACCGCTACGCGCGTGACTCCAACGGGTCGGACGGAGGACGGACTGGTGAGGCGCTGATCGACCGTGTTCCAATCGATGTTGCTGAAGAACGCCTCGATGTACTTCGCCCGCTCAGACGGCTTGTAGTCGATCATGAAGGCGTGCTCCCACACGTCCATGACAAGCAAGGGCTTGAACCCTGCCGGATTGCCGGTCTGGTGCAGGGTAATCCAGTGATTGCTGATCTGCTCGGTCACCGGGTCCTGGTACGTCACGACCCAGCCCACCCCTCGCATCGTACCGACTGAGCGAAAATCCGTGAGCCAATTCTCCCAGCTCCCAAAGGTGCGCTCGATGGCGGCAAGGGTTGGGGAGCCGGATCGCGGCTTTTCGGAGCCCGCCGATGAAAGATTGCCGAAGTAGTACTCGTGGAGGATCATGCCGTTGTACTCGAAGCCCAGCGCGCGGTTGAGCTCGGCATACTCAGGGGTGCTGCCTTTCCCCGCCTTGAGGAGCTCGGCGATCTGTTCATTGAGCTTATTCGTGTTGGTGATGTATCCCTGGTACAGGCCGAGGTGCACCTCGATTTGCTGGTCCGAAAGGCCGTTCAAGCCCCGAAGATGCGAAAAGTCCGCTGCACGGTAGGGTACCGGGTTCGTTTGTCCCATAGGATACCGCTCCTCCTGGCGTTCGAATGTACCGCGCGACGGTGCAGGGAAATCCCGAACTTGCTTGGGCGATCTCGGCACGACCAGGCTCGTCCGGTCGCAGCTGGGTGCTGCGCGAGGCGTCGGCGGTGGGTCCTGTGTGCGGATGACGGTCGGGTGATGCTCCGCACTCCTCTTGTCATTCTACCGGTTGCCAGGCAGGGCCTGCAGCCATCACGATTCAGGCGGGGCCGCCGTTCCATCGGGGTGATGCGCCAACAGATGGTATCCACTCCAAGGGCCAAGGCGGAC
>DASRDP010000013.1 GCA_035652535.1 Chloroflexota bacterium | reverse complement strand
ACTCCATTGTTCTGGAAGACGTTGAGCCCGGCCGGATCGAAGGCGCGCGCAAGGGCGTTCGCAACGCGGTGGACGTGCTGCATGATGGCCAGCGCCTCAGCATGGGCCAGGTCCAGGATCGTCGGCGCGTGCCGCTTCGGGATCACCAGCACGTGGCCCCTGCCTGACTGACGCGGTGGCAGAAATGCCAGCGTATCGGGCATCTCCTCCACGACGGCAAAACGCGAAAGGTCGACGACGAAGTTGCAGAACGGGCAGCGGTCGCGCTGGGGCACGTCGATCGGCATTCGCTCACTCGTCCGTTTGGGAGTTGGCTCCGTCCTTAGTGAAGGGGTGAAAACGCCGCTGGCGCCATATGGCGCACGAGCTGGGTTATCGGACGGGCCTCGGCCTCGGGTGGCCAGATTCCCTTCGTCCGGGCCTCTGCGCGTACCTCTTCCCGGTGCGCCCAGCTCTTGTAGGGGAAAAGCTGATAGAGACGGTTCAGGTTTCCGAGATCGCTCGTCCAGATTCCCGCCACCGGGTACAGGGCGTTCCGCGCCTCGTACTTCTCGGCGAACGTCCGGCCGACTTTCGCGACCTCCCCCGCCGGATAGGTGTACATCCGCAGCTCGTACACGGTCCCCAGGGCTTGCGCGCCCTCCAAAGGCGCCATCGTGCTGATGGGCACGAGGATGTCGGACTCCTGGCTCAAGATCAGATCGCCCGGGGGCGGCGGCCATTTGCCACTCGGATCCTTGGCAGCGGCCGCGCGCACGTCGGCTCGATGCTGCAAGCTCTCGTACGGCCAGATGTGGACGACCTGGTTCAGCGGCCCGATCTCAGTGTGCCAGAAGCCGTAGAGCCGCGAGTATCCTTCTCGAGACGGGTATGCCGCGCCAAACCGCGATTCGTATTCGGCGACCGCGCCAGGCCTGAGGTTGTACGTGCGAATCTCGAAGATCACGGCTTGCTCCTTCCCCGTTGTGGTGAGCCCGCGCCCGGTCGCCGGTGACCGGTGTTCGGGGACCTATTATGCGTCCAGCCCGTCTCAGACGAACACCGTTCCGAGGAGTCGGACCCCCACCAGCAGGAGCGCGACGCCGAGGAGCCGGATGATCCAGGTCCCGTGCACGCGGTGCGAGAGGACCGCGCCGACCTGAGCGCCCGGAATCACGCCGATCGCCAGGAAGAGCGCGCGCATCAGCCCGGAGCCAGGCGCCAGCTCTCCCGCGATGAGGTGAACGATGCTGCCGGCAAGCGACATGATCGCCAGCACGAAGTGGCTCGTGGCAGTGGCGATGTGGGCGGGGAAATTCAGGAGCAGCACCATCGCCGGCACGTGGATGATGCCACCCCCGATGCCGAGCAGACTCGAGAGGAACCCGACGCCGACCGAGAGGGCGACGCCCAGCGCAATGTTGAACGAGTACTCATGGCGCGTCCCCGTGGCGTCGGTGATGACGCGCGTCACGCTGCCGTTGGGCCGTCGAGGTTGATCCGCGGGCCGCGCGACGGGTCGCATGATGATGATAAGAGCCAGCACGACCAGGACGATGCCGAACAAGACGTCGAAAATCCCCCGAGGGATATACCCCACGACGATGGCGCCCAGGACCGCGCCCGGCACCGTCGCGGCCGCGAAGACGATCCCGGTGCGGAAGTCAATGCGCCGTTGACGACCGTAGGCGACTGAGCCCGACGTCGCATTGAAAAACACAACCGCGAGCGAGATCGACGTGATCGTCGATGGCTTCGCCTGGGGGTAGAGGAACAAGAGGACCGGGACGAGAACGAAACCGCCGCCCGCACCAATCAGCGTTCCGTAGGCGCCCACGGCTACGCCGATCGGTATCAGAAGCCACTCACTCAACGCACTTCACGCGCGCCAATCGCCTCCTTGGGATCGTCCCCAGTATAGCGAGGCGGGGAGCTGGCGAGCAGGAGTGGCTCCCTTCGATTCGCCGTCGATCAGCGCGTGGCGAACCTCCCGTCATTGGGTACCACCGTGACGGTACCCTTCATCCCGTATTCCTCGTGGCCCGGGAGATGGCAGATGTAGTCGATTTCGCCGAGCTGGTCGAAAACGACAGTGGTGGCTCGCGTGGAGAATGGCGCGAGGCTCACCTCGTTGGGCCGACCCGCATGCCAGGCCTCGGTGCCCGTTCTGTGGACCTGGTGAAGCGCCGGCGGGCCGACGATCCATTCATGGGCGATCGGGTCGTCGTTCTCGAGGGTGAACGAGACCGGTACTCCAGCCGGTACGGTGACACGATCCGGCGTGAAATGCGAGAAGTGGAACGTGATGGTAACTTGGTCGGTCGGCGCGCGGGTTGGCGCGCAGCCGCCCACGAGGACCGTGAGCAGCAGCGCGCCAATCCAGCGGCGAGGCGTCACCGCGCCCCTCGGCGGCGCCAGATGGCGAGCGCGGCAGGCGCGGCGGCGAAGAAGATGAGCGGCAGGCTGGGAGCGTCCATCAGTCCCTCCAGCAGCGCCGGAGCCGGCCGGGGCGCCAGGTCCAGGCCCGCCGCGTGGCGGGACGGCGATCCCTGGCCCGTCGCGTCGACGGCGAGATCGTACGTGAGGTCGGAAACTCGGGAATCGACACGCAGCTTCGTGAGCCAGGCCGACGTGGGGACCCATTCCATCCGCTCATCCGATCGCAGGTCGTCGAGCAGTTGCTGGGAAGCGACCGCGTCGTGTTCGAGGCGCAGCGTGCTTCCGTCTACGGGGAGGAGCGCTGGGCGATCGTCGGTGAGCAGAAATACGTCCGCGTCCACGCGGTCGCTCGGCTGTTTGCCGAGTCCCAGGATGCGCAGCGGAACCCATGGGTTCGGCGTTGGGATGGTGATTTGGACCGGCGTCCCGTCGCCCACGCGCTGGCCGCGGGCCGCGGCCGCGTCGCCATCGAACACAGCGGCGAGGAAGATCGGGCTCCTTCGCGCGTAAAAGTCCAGAACCTCTGGAGCGTCTGGGGAGAGGCTGAACCCGTGGTCGATGGCCCAAGCCGCGACATCCCGCGCGCCGCCCTTGAGGACGGTGAGATCGAGCGCGTCGACGCGGGTCTCGAGGAGTACCTGCACGCCCGACGCGGCCGGCGCCGCCTCGAGCGCGGCATCGAACGCGCGGCGCCGCGGGGCCGTCTCCAGCGCCAGCCGCTGGAGGGTCCACGATCCACCCTTCTCCACGCTGGAGGGGATGCCCGGCAGGGGGATCAGCGTGCCGAATTGCCCGCCGCCGCCCAGAAACTCGAACGCCGTGACGTAATGCTCCACCCCATCGTGGTAGGCTGCGAGGGTAGTCGTGCGGCCGAGGTTAACGGCCCCGTTCGAGCCGATCAGGCCGGCGCACGCAAGGGTCGGGGCGACAGTCGCGGCGAAGGACGTGATCAACGCGATAGCGGTTGCGACGAGTGTTCCGACGTGACGCATGTCGTCTCCTTTCCGTGGACTCGTTCGGCGAGCCCATCAGCAACAGAGACGACGGACCGGTGTCGAAAGTTCCCAGTGGGCGTATAACGGTTACCGGAGGGGGATGTCGATGAACTGGCGGTGGATCGTCGCCGCGGCGCTGCTCCTGCCCTTTCTCATCGCCTTCCTCTTTCTCCAGGTCATCACCATCTCCTTCGCCAAGCTCGGCCTCTCCCCCAGTGGCGCGCTCCTCGTGTACCTCGGATCGCTCCTGGGTGGCTGGTTCAACATTCCGGTCTGGCGGAGACCGGTGGCTCGGAACGTCGGGACGTCGGTGTGGCCGTGGGCCATGGCGAGCCGACGCGCGTGGGGCGGCGCCCCTATCCCCTATCGGTTGTTCTTCTACCAGCCGCCGGTCGTTCAGGAGCAGGTGATCGCCATCAATCTGGGAGGCGCCGTGATTCCCCTCATCATGTGCGCCTACCTGCTCCCGCGCGTCCCACTGGGCTCAGCGCTCCTGGCGACCGCGGGTGTGGCGGCGCTGTGCTATGCCCTGGCGCGTCCGGCGTGGCCCGTCGGCATTGTCGTCCCCGCCTTCGTGCCGCCCGTCGCGGCGGCGGTGCTGGCGATGATCGCGGCCCCGAGCGTAGCGCCGCCTGTCGCGTACATCAGCGGGACCTTGGGAACCCTGATCGGCGCGGACCTCCTGCACCTTCGTGATCTCGAGCGATTTGACGTGCGGCTTCTCAGTATTGGCGGCGCCGGCGTGCACGACGGCATCTTCTACGCGGGGCTCATCGCCGCGCTGCTCTCGTAGCTTTGACACGCGCCTCCACGGATCGGTACAGTTCTTGCGTGTTGCGTTGACTGACGCATCGTGCTGACTGCCTTTCCAACGTCGGTCTGGATTCGAGCCTGACGCGGCCTCGCTTCCCGGACCGGCGATTTTCATTTCCTGTGCAGCGACGTTGATTCAGAACCCGTATCAGAATCTCTCCCGGCCACAGGTCTACGCGACGATGGCGGGCCTGATGGTCACGATCCTCCTCGCGGCCCTCGATCAAACGATCGTCGGCACGGCGATGCCGCGCATCGTGGCCGACCTGCAGGGCTTCGACCACTACGCCTGGGCGACGACCGCGTACCTGCTGACCAGCACCGCGGTGGTGCCGATCGTGGGACGGCTGTCGGACATGTACGGCAGCAAGCGATTTCTCGTCGGGGGCGCGACGTTCTTCGTGGTGACCTCCATGTTTTGCGGCCTCTCGCAGGACATGACGCAGCTCGCGATATTTCGGGGGCTCCAGGGAATCGGTGGGGGCATCCTGTTCGCCGTCACCATGGCAGTGGCGTCGGCCCTCTTCCCACCCGCGCAGCGAGCGAAAGTCCAGGGGATTTTCAGCGCGACGTTTGGCGTGGCCAGCATCGCTGGCCCGCTCCTCGGCGGCTACCTTACCGACGCCTTCACCTGGCGATCGGTCTTCTACGTCAACGTGCCGGTCGGGGCGATTGCCATCGCCGTCCTCTGGTCCGCCTTCACGGACGCGCGCATGGCGGGACGGCGGCACTCCCTGGACTATCTCGGCGCAGCGCTCCTCATTGCGAGCGTGGTCTCGTTGATGCTCGCGCTGACCTGGGGCGGACGAGACTACCCGTGGTCTTCCCCGGTCATCGCGGGGCTCTTCGCCGTCGCGTCGGCAACGCTGGCGGCGTTCATCGCGGCGGAACGCCATGCCCCGGAGCCGATCTTGCCGTTGGACCTCTTCAGAAATCGGGAGGTGACCGTCTGCTCGGTTCTGGCCTGCCTCTCGATGGCGGGGAGCTTCGCCGCGTCCCTCTTCGTACCTCTGTTCATTCAGGCCGTCATCGGCACGTCGGCCTCCCAGAGCGGAACTGTTCTGGCCCCGATGATGGTAGCGATGGTCGTTTCCAGCGTCGTCTGCGGGCAGGTCATTGGCCGGGTCGGACGCTACAAGTCGGTGGCGATCGGCGGCATTGTCGCAGCCACCGTGGGGATGTACCTCCTGAGTGCGATGGGCGTGGATACGGACTACGGAGTCGTCGTGCGCAACATGGTGATTCTTGGGGCTGGCGTCGGCGCGACCTTCCCGTGCTTCAACCTCGCGGCGCAGAACGCCGTCGGCCTTCACCAAATCGGCGTCGCGACCGCGCTGGTGCAATTCCTGCGGTCCATCGGAGCCACGGTGTTCGCTGCGCTCCTGGGCAGCATGCTGGCGAACGGTTACGCGCCCGCCCTGGCCCAGGCGCTCCCGCCCGAGGTTCGTTCAGCGCTCGGAGGGTCCCAGGCCGCGATATTCAGCAACCCCGAGGCGCTCCTCAACCCTGGAGCGGCGCGGGAGCTCCACGGGGTCCTCGATCAGCTGGGGCCATCGGGGCCGAATTTGACGGATACGGTGCTGGAGGCGATCCGGTTTGCCCTCGCCACCTCGCTGCAGCACGTATTCCTAACCGGGGCGGTCGTGCTGGCCATCGCGACCGCGCTATCCTTCCTGCTGCGAGACGTACCGCTTCGCCGTACCTTTGGCGCCGATGAGACCTTTGTGGAGCGGCCGGCCGTGTCAACCGCCATCGTCGACTGACCGCTCTCAACGCTGCTGCAGGCGCTCCGCGGCCAGCAGCTGGAGCTGATCGAGGGTATAGGCCTGGACGACCTGTTTCCCGTCGACGAGCGCGCTCAGTCGATACCCATCCTCGATCTCTTTGATCGAGAACTGGGTGGCGCGCAGGTCTTCGAGCACGGTCCCCAGCACGCGAAGCATCTGCGACGTCGTAAAGCGGGGGATGTCCCCCTCAAGCCCCCGGTTCATCCGGGCGACTTCCCGGAGGGCCTCCAAGTGGAAGCGCTCGAGCCTCTGGAGCCCCGGCCCGTTCCAAGCCACGATCCATTCATCGCCCTCGTCGACGATCTCGATGCCAAAGGCTTGGACCTCGTCCAGAAAGCGGCCCAGTGCTCGAAGCACGTCCGAGTATTCTGGGGCGCCTGCCAAGCTCCACCTCCGCTCGCGGGCGACTTCCGCGCGCATTGCCGACGGCGTGATTGAGTCCGCCCGCACCAACTCGCGTGACTGTACTGGCTTGCGATTCGGCCGGTCCAGCGTTTCCGGCGCCGGAGGGCGGCGGCGCGCCGCCGTCCTCATCCGACCGAAAGCCTCCCGTCCGACCGAACGGGCTACAATTGCCCATCTTCTGCGTCCCGGATATGGAACATCCCGTCCCTGGAAGGAGAAGCGAGTGGCGACGAAGGCGACGACTCGCTTTCGCGAGCGCATCAATCGGCCCGAGCTGTTTGTCATGCCCGGCGGCTTCAGCCCACTTCTCGCCAAGATGGCCGAGGTCGTTGGCTTCGAAGCGTATTTCATCGCCGGCTCGCAGACGTCTGGCTTTCTCTACGGCGTGCCGGACGTCGGTATCATCGGCCTTCGCGACATGGTGGACCACGCGCGGCACGTAGCGGCTCGATGCACGATTCCGATCCAGGTCGACGCCGACACGGGTTACGGCAACGCCGTGAACGTCTACTACGCGGTTCAGGAGTTTGTGCGGGCAGGCGTGGCTGCGGTCAACATCGAGGACCAGGAGGCGCCGAAGAAGTCCGGCACGGTCTCGGGTCGACGCTGCATCTCCAAACAAGAGGCGATTGGCAAGATTCAAGCGGCGGTCGCGGCCAAGAACGAGATCGATCCGGATTTCGTCATCTGCGCTCGGTGCGACGTGATGGGGTCCGAGGGCGGAAACTTTTCCGAGGCCCTCGATCGGTCGATCGCCTACGTCACCGACGGGGGCGCTGATTTCGTATGGCTGAACAACGTTACCACGCGTGATGAGCTGCGCGAGGCCTGCCAGCGGATTCCGGCCCCGGTGCTTCCGCTATGGGGTGGACCACAGCCAGGACCGAACACCGAGGAGCTCCGGTCCCTTGGCGCGCGAATCGCGCTGTATCCGACGATCGCGGCAACCGCCGCTGTTCAGGCCGCGTGGCAGGTCCTGAACGACTTGAAGGAGCGCGGATCCCCCGCCATCGACGATTGGGCCAAACAGTTTCGATCTAGTCGTTGGGGTCCCGCATCGTCCTCGAAGCTCGTAAACGCCGATTTCGTCCGCGAGATCGAGCAGCGCTTCATTCCTGATGAGCTGCAGCGAGACTACGAGCATACGTTCGGCCATCCGCCAGCGTTTGAACAGAAGTCGTGAGGGGCTTTAACCGTTCGGCGACCTGACAGTAGGCTACGCGTTTGAGAAAATTTCCGGGACGGCCATACTCGACCATCTTCGGAGCCCGGTCCCGTGCGCACCTCACCCTCCCCCGACCAATCGCGCTTGTTGATGTGGGTCATCGTCGCGCTCGCGCTGGCCGACGGCGTGCTTCATTTCGCGCTCGATTTCATCCTGTTCAGGGGTAACCTCTTCGGCCCGGTGCCCGGGCCCCCGCCCAGGCTGTTCCTGCCGCTCAACCAGCTCTTCGTTTTGAACGCGATCGGCTATGTCATCCTGGTTGGAGCGGTCCTGATCACCGCTCGCCACCCGCGCCCATGGGCGTGGGTGGTCGACGCGGGGCTGGCGCTCTTCGCGGCCGCCGCGATCGTCGGCTGGGTCGTCTACGGCCTTCCCAACCCCAGGGGGCTCGGATATGCTTCGAAGGCGATCGAGGCGGCGCTCCTCATCGCGTTGGCCGCGCACATGGCTATGCAACGGAGGGCGCCCAGTCCAGCGTCGACCCGCTGAGCAGGGTCCGATTGCCAGAGCGCTGCGCTGCGGCCGGGTCACGCCTTCGTGTACCATCCTCACGCGCCAGGTCAAATTGGGGGCTGTGGAATGCTCGCTCCAGGCGACTACTCGGATACGTTACGGGCCCTCGGGCGATTCCTGGAGGAGATCCGGGCCCTCAACGTGCGGATCCAGGACCGAGAGCTGCATCTCCAGCTCACGTGGACGGATCGCCACGGACACCGGATGGACAAGCGGTACCAGCCGCAGGACGTCTGGGCACTGCGAAAGGCCGCGGCCATGCACCGCGGCATCGAGAACAGCATGCATCGGTTCAGCCCAGCGGAGCTGCTGCGGACGCTGGGCCGCGACCTGGACGAGATGAAGGCCACCAACGTGAGTATCCGCGAGGACGCGGAGGGGTTCTCCGTGAAGGCGTCTGTGAAAGGCGGCGAGATGTCGCGGACGTACGGTTACGCCGACCTGGTGGCGAGGGCCCAGCAGTACCACGAGATGCGCTTGGCCGAGCAACAGGTGACGGACGCACCCGAGTCCGCGCAAGTGTTGGCGCCGCAGGCGGATGAAGCGTGCTAATTGCTCGTGCCGGATCGCAGCATAACGCGTCGCTCAATGCAGCGCGGTGCACGCCACTCTTCTCGTTTCAGGAATTTGTAATGCTAGAATAAGGGAGAAAGCGCAAAGCGTACGTTTTTGTAACGTTGTTACCCGGTTGTCTAGGAACACGCCGATGGCCGATTCGTCAGATGGTCACATCGAGGTCTCTCTCGGCGGGCGCGAGCAGTACGTCCTGGAATGGCTTGATTTCACCGTGTGGGGCCGGCGCCCGTCGCCTCCGGACGCCAACATGGTCGTGGTGTTCCGCCACGCGTCGCCGCCGGGAACCCGGCGTTATGCGACCCCATGGTTCTCGGGATGGTACGCGGCGCGACGGGGGGATGGGCAAAACGCCGCCGCCTGGCCCCTCGTGACGTACGAGGTCCGTGGCCAGAGTCCAGACCGGACGGATGTCACACTTCGATTCGTCGAGTCCCTGCGCGGCTATGCCGATCGGCTCGCCGGCGAGCTGCGCGATCTGTGGCCCGCCTGCTCCGACGAAGCGCGGTTAGCACGTCCTCCCGCGGAGGGCGAGGTCATTCAACTCGGCCCGCCGGCGTCGCACCGCTAGTGGGCCACTTCTCGGGCACAATCTAGTAGCCGGGGCTTTTCCCCCCGCCGCCACCTCGAGCTGACCCGCTAATACTTGGGCTTGTCGTAGCGCAAGCCGTGAGCCTCGAGGTACTCCTGCGCATAGTCCTCGATGGAATGCGGCTCGTATCGGGCCATGCTTCCGTCGATGGGCGTTCCCCCGAAGAAGTGGAACAGGTTGGTGTCCGGATCGTACCAGTCGTCACCCCGGCCGTACGCGGCGTGCCACGCTCGCCCGGCAGGACTCGGATGGACGGCTGTGCGCGCGGGAAGGCTCTGCCAGTCGCCAGCGAACACCCCGTCGCGCTCGGCGTCGAAGTCCCACTCGGGCAAGTCTGCCCACATGCGCTCGTAGGCCGGCCAGAAGTCCTCGGGCCGGAGCACTAGAGCCGTGTGAACGTCGCGCAGGATCCCACGGCCAGTCGTGCGCTCCCCAGGCATGTCGGTCTTCTTAAATACCAGCCGACCGCCCGCGGCCAGGGGCAGCACCAGGGTATCGGGAGCCAGATCGGCGCTCGACATCGGCTCGAGGGCGCAGTATTTATCGAAGAACGCGGCGGTGCGCTGGAGGTCGCGTGACTCGAACACCCCGTGGCTGATGCGGCCGATCTTCAGCGGTCCGCAGCCGTCCATGGCGCCCTCCGGCAGGGTGTTCGGGGCCCAGAATTCGAACTGATTCCCGTCTGGGTCTTCCCAGTAGACGGCGATCCCCTCTTCCCCGTCGCTGGACGTGCGAATGGCGCCGGTATGCGCCGCGCGGCAGTCGTCGAGACGCCGCAGATGCTCGTCGATGTCCGCCTGTCGGACGAAAAAGCCGTAGCGCGGCAGCCCCTTGCCGGGACCGGCGCTCGGAGGAAGCGTCGCCTGCTGCACGAATCCGCCGTGCCGTCCGCCCGTGAACTCCTGAAAGATGTTGATCGGGTTGGGGCGGTTGGGGCGAATCGTTCGGGCGCCGAGAACCCGCTCGTGAAACTCAACCCACCGCTCCAGGTCGTTCGTACCGACCGCGTAGTGATCGATCCAATGGACGGTTCCCGGTCGCTGATCGTCGAGCATCGCGTCCTCCTCCCGATCGCTGTGGACGATTGCGCGATTCTATCACCCCAGAGTCAGGGTTCGAGCCGCTCGGTTCCGATCCATTGCTGATCGTCGGTGGGGCGCTCCAAATTGGCGTAGTAGCCGAGGGTTCGAGAGGCGCCACGAACCTGCGGCCCGCCGATGGATCGAGGCACGGGCACGACCTTTCCGATGAGGCTCGCTTCCCAGAGGAGGCGAGCGTTGTCTTCGATGACCCTGGCCCGCTCGAACATCTCCTCGATGGTGTCGCCAACCACCGTGCTTCCGTGCCAACGCATGAGCACGGCCGGGGCGTCGGCGAGCGCCGCTCGCAGCTCTTCGCCGAGCGCCGGCGACGTGACGAGCTTGGGCACCTCGAACCAGGGAATCCGATCGCCGAGGCGCGCCGCCCCGAGCAGGACCGCGTCCATGGGTCTGTCCAGCACGCCGAAGATCGTCGACCAGTGCGGATGGAGGTGCGCGACGGAGTCCAGCTCAGGGCGCGCGGCGTGGACCGCGGTATGGATCGGCCACTCGAGCGGTGGTGGATACGGCCCGCCCACGTGCTTGCCGGTCGCATCCATGACCGACATGTCGCCGGCGCGCAGCCGGGTCTTGTCAAGCCCGCCACCAGGCGTGATCAAGATGAGGTCGCTCTTCGGAATCCGGAGACTGACGTGGCCCCCAAGGCCGAGACAATCGATCCGGGCGAGGGCCCGCGCGCATTGGGCCAGCTTCTCCCGCGCTTCCTCTTCCGCACTGGTCATCATCGCCTCCCTCGATCCATTCCGGCCGACGTGTGCCGACGGCGTTCCGCGATTGTAGCGCGAGGCTCGGTGAGACGAACGACGGGCGAGCCCGATGCAGGAAAGCCAACGCGCCGGGCGTGGTGCCCACGGAGAAACGGTTACCGAACGATGATGGTTGACATGCCCCCCGGGTCCCGGGTTGAATGTGCTGGGACAAATTTGCGGATGTTACCGTTGGAGGTAATACCGGTGGTGGAGCTATCGAACGCAAGGCCAGTGCCAAAAAGCCCGGTTGAGGTCGTCAACACCGACTGGAATCCCAGTGAGCGCAACGTAAAGCGGCTGGCGCGCAGCGAGCTGCTCAGCGTCCTGCTTCACCACTGGGACGAGGGCGGAGAAGTTGCCCTTCACCACCACACCGACGGGGACGCGGTGTGGGTCGTCGTCGAAGGAGAGGTCACCTTTCACGGCGCTGATGATGGGATCCTCGCGCGAGCCGGTCGAACCCAGGCCGTGCTGGTGCCACGGAACACCATGTACTGGTTTGAGAACTCTGGCTCCGAGCCCCTCGTGATGTACCGAATATCAGCCAAGGTGGGTGGCATCAGCGAGAAGGACGACCGTGTTTACCACAAGCGGGACTGAATTCGTGTCTGTGCGACATCGATCGAGGTATGGGGGATGACGGAGTCAGCCCGTGAGCGCATCGAATTCCTGCGGCGCCTCCGCTCGACGAAGGCGTTCACGCCGGAGCCGGTGCCGGACGCCGTCATCGACGACATCATCACGGTCGGGCGCTGGACCGGAAGCGCGAGCAACCGGCAGCCCTGGGAAGTGATCGTGGTGCGCGACCCAGAGGCCAAGCGCAAGATGGGGGAATGGGGCGCCAATCCCGCCCCGACGGCTGCCGCGGTGTTCTTGATCGTCAGCAACAGCGATGCCGCCGCCTTCGACGAAGGGCGGCTGGCGGAGCGGCTCAACCTGGCCGCGGCCGCGCACGGGCTTGGATCGACCGTCGCCACGCTGAAAGGGGACGGGATCGCCGCCGCCCGCGAGTACTTCGGGATCCCACCCGACCGACGGTCGTTTTCCGTCGTAGCGGTGGGTCACGTGGACGAGGCCGTTCGGCGCGCCCGCCCGAAGAACCCCCAGCCCCGCAAGCCCATCGAACAGTTCGTGCACTGGGACCGATTCTAGAATCCGTCGCGGACCCGCCCCGTTAGCTGATGAAGCGCCGAACTTCGTCGGCGAAGCGGTCCGGTTCCTCGATGTAGGGGTAGTGGGCCGCGGACTCAACCACGACGCTGCGCGAGCGTGGCAGCTCGTCCGCATAGGCGCGGGCGTGCGCGGTGGACACCAGGCCATCGTGGGCGCCCCAGAGGATCAGCGACGGCATATTCGCGCGCCGGAGCCTGCCCCGGAGCTTCGGGGAGTAGGGAAACTGCCACGCCAGGCGCGCGGCGGCCACACGCGCGTGGAGAACGCCCGCCGCGCGTTCCGGAGGAACGACATTGGGGAGCCACTGGAGCGCCAGCGCGCCGTCTGGCTCACGGAACAGGAGCGGGCGAAGCGCAGGAGTCGGAAGCGCGAATTCGTCTGCCGGCAGCGCACCGTCGACGTGGAGGCCATATGCGTCGACGAGGATCAGGCGGCCGACGCGCTCCGGGTAGCGAACGGCCAGCTCGGCTGCCATCCACCCGCCCAGCCCGCAACCGAGCACCGCCGGACGATCGAGCCGTAGCTCCGACAGGAGATCGAGCAGCCAGAAAACCACGTCCTCGGGCTCATCGATGCCATCGAGATTCGTCGAGTCGTCGAATCCGGGGAGGGTCGGCGCGATCACGTGCGCGCCGCGCGAGAGGGCCTCGTGGCCAGGCGTCCACAGGTTTCCCAGCGTGTCATGCAGCCAGATGACGTCGGGGCCCAGGCCCGCTTGCAGGAGCCGGGTGGAGTAGCCGCCGATCTCCCGGACCGTCTCCTCCGTCACGCCGTGGCTCGTGCCAGCGCGGGCTCGATCGGGGTATCGACGTTGACGTCGCGCAGCGCGGGCATGACCTCGCTGGCGAATAGCTCCATGCTCGTGCGCGTCATCGCGTATGGCTGGTTGCCCACGGAAAAGTTGGGGAGGAGCGTCCCCAGCCCGGTGTGGCTGGCGATCTCTTTAATCCGGTCACGGACAGTAGCGGGGCTGCCCACGATGACAAAGCCCTCCTTTTGAATCTCCTCCCACGTCGAGAAGTTGCCCGGCCGCCCCTTGCGCCGCGCCTCGAGCAGCCCGAGCATGGATGCGACCGAGGAGTGGCCGGGGGGATGATTGAAGGTCTCCCGATTTCGGAGCAGGTTCTTGGCGTAGTACCAGAAGTGCGGCTCGTACTCCTCGACGGCGCGCGCATCCGACTCCGCGACGTAGATGCCCACGCCCCAGCCAATCTGCTCGTGCCGCGCCGTATAGCCCTCACGCTGGCACGCCTCCCGAAACAGCTCGGCCGTTCGTGCGCGCAGCGCGTACGGCGCGAGGGTTGGCAGCACCATGTACGTATAGCGCTGCTTCGCCACCCAGTCGATCGTCTCGTAGGAGCCCGAGCCCGGAATCCAGACCGGCGGGTGTGGTCGCTGCAGGGGCCGCGGCCAGACGTTCACGTACCGGAACCGGTAGTGCTTGCCCTCCCAGGCGAACGGGCCCGGCTCCGCCCAGGCTTTCAGGATCAGGTCGTGCGCCTCGTGGTAGCGCTCGCGCGCGTAGGTGGGGTTGACGTTGTAAGAGAAGAACTCGTTTCCCGTGCCGACGACTTGGCCGGAGACCACGCGCCCGCCACTGATCACATCCAGCATGGCGACCTCTTCGGCAACCCGAAGCGGATGGTCGTAGATGCTGAGCACGTTGCCGAGGATGACGATCTTGACGCGGGTGGTGCGCTGACTCAGGCAGGCCGCGATGATGTTGGGCGACGGCATCAGGCCGTACGCGTTCTGGTGGTGCTCGTTGACACAAACGCCATCGAAGCCGAGGGTGTCGGTCAGCGCGAGCTCGTCCAGGTAGCGGTTGTAGAGGTCGTGTCCGCGCTCGGCGTCGTAGAGGGTGTTCTCGCAGATCACCCAGGCGGTATCGTGCGTCTGCCCGAAGTCGTCGGGCAAGTATGGCCACGGCATGAGGTGGAACATGTAGAAGCGCACGGCTGACCTCCGGGATCGAACGGACGAGTCATGCGCAGTGTACCACCGTGTCCGGCGGCGCCGGCGCGTTCGGACTCCATGGGATATGATCGGCGACCAAAAGGACTGGAACGGAGGTTCAGATGCAGCAGCTCACGGGGCAGGCCTATGTGGAACGCTACGGCCACGCGTGGAACGACCCGTCCCTCGCCCGGGAATACGTGGAGCGGACCGATCGAGACGCAATGCAGCGGGCGGACGGCTTTCGGGTGATGGTGAGCCTGATCCCGTTCGCGCGAGAAGGATCCATTCGTGTCCTGGACGTGGGGACGGGTCAGGGCGCGGTCGCCGCCCTGGTGCTGGACGCGTTTCCGAACGCACGCGCCGTCGGGCTGGACGTTTCCGAGCCAATGCGCGATATCGCGAACGAGCGAATGGCGGCCTACGGAGAGCGATTTCGCTACCAGCTCGGGGATTTCATCGATGGAGATCTGCCCGCCGAGTTCCGCTCGTCGTTCGAAGCCGTGGTGTCGTCGCGGGCGATCCACCACCTGCCGGCCGAAAAGAAGCGGCGGCTTTACGCGGCGATCTACGGCGCCCTTACGCCAGGCGGCTGCTTTTTGAATCTGGACGGAATCCTCCCGAGCGACCCGTATCTGCGCGCGCGGTACCGCGACGCGGGGCGGATCCTGAGAGGGGAGCCCGTGGACGCCGACCCCGATCGGGGGAGCCGCGCGCCCACGCCTGGCCACTACTGGGACACGGTCGGCGAGCACCTCGGGTTCTTGCGGGATGCCGGCTTCGAAGCCGTCGATTGCTTCTGGAAGAGGCTTGGCATGACGCTGCTCGGAGGATATCGGCGCGCATAGGGCTGAGACTTGATGCGGACATGTATCGCCTGCGTTCTTAACTCGTTCTTATGGCACACATACGTCTCATTGCATGAGTTCGTAATGCTATCGTCACGCGACAATTGAGGTGTTTACGATTTTGTAATAACATTGCCCACGCAATACGGTGCCAACGACGCAGCATGTTCCGACGATAGTCACCAGCGTGCGGAAGGAGGGGTGACGGTTTGACGCCGCCAGCCTCACCCGTCGCCCGCCCGCCAAGCCAGCTGCCAGACCGGCGGCCCCTCGCGCGGCGCTGCGAAAGGACGTTTCGTGCGCATTAGAGCCCAAATGGCGATTACCATCCCCTCGCTCACGGTCGTCGCCATGCTGCTCACCGCGGCCGCCCTCATGTGGAACGGGACGAGAGCCCAGGTCGAGCAGGACGCCGTCGTGGTGTCGGCGGCGGTCGCGCAGCTCACGGACGAGGCGGACGTGGCGAGCTACCTGAATAACGTCGTGGCGACCGGTGCGGTGACCGCGATTCGCGTGGTGGACGCCGACGCCACCACGACCGCGATGAGCGGGCCACAGGCGAGCCTCAGCCCCCTGAGCGACTCGGATGCCCGGAGTCTCAACGACGCGATCACGCGTCGGGCGCCGGTGAGCCGGTTCGATGGCGGCACTGTCAAGGCGGCGGCGCCGCTGCTGAGCGTCCGAGGGGAGCCGCTGGGGGCCGTGCTCGCGACCCTTTCGCTGGGCCGCGTGGCCGCGGCCTTCGTCCACCAGGTCGAGCTGGCCGGCGGGCCGACGGTCCTCATGATTATCGTCGGCGGCGTCGTCTCGCTCTTCGTGGCCCGGTTCCTCAGCGAGCCCGTCGTCCGAATCGGGAAGGCCGGAGAGGCGCTGGACGCGTACACGTTCAAGCCTGACAGCGTGAACGATCTCGCCAAGCGGCCCAACGAGATCGGCACCCTCGCGCGGATTCTCCAGCGCATGGGCACGACCGAGGCGGGATGGCGTCGCTCCCTCGAGGCGCTTCGGCAATCTCGCGACGAGCTGGACCGCCGCGTGCAGGACCGCACGCGGGACCTCGCCGAAAAGAGCCGCCAGCTCGAGCTGGCGAACCAGCACAAGTCGGAATTTCTCGCCAACATGTCCCACGAGCTTCGCACGCCGCTGAACGCCATCATTGGATTCTCGGAGCTGTTGCTCGAGAAGAGCTTCGGCCAGCTCAATGAGAAGCAAGAAGTCTATCTTCGCGACGTGCTGAACTCGGGAAATCACCTCCTCGCGTTGATCAACGACATCCTCGACCTGGCCAAGGTCGAGGCGGGCAAGATGGAGCTGGATCGGACGTCATTTTCGGTGGTGGAGGCGCTCCAATCCGCGCTGTCGATCGTGCGCGAGCGCGCCGCCAACCACGCCATCACCCTGTCGATGAACGTCTCGCCCCAAGTGGACCTCGTCGAGGCCGACGAGCGCAAGTTCAAGCAGATCATGTTCAACCTCCTCTCCAACGCCGTGAAATTCACTCCGGACGCCGGGGCCATCACAGTCGAAGCGCAACCGGACGGGGACTATCTCCGGATCTCCGTCAGGGACACCGGCGTGGGAATCGCGGAAGCCGATCAGCCGCGGGTCTTTGAAGAATTCCAGCAGGTCGGCACCTCCTCACACGTCAAGCACGAGGGGACCGGTCTCGGCCTTCCGCTGGCGAAGCACTTCGTCGAGCTCCATGGGGGCGTGATGTGGCTGGAAAGCCAGCTCGGCAAAGGCAGCACGTTCTCGTTCACCCTGCCCCTCGTCCGTCGGGCGTCGGTGGACGAGCCAGCGGTTGCCGTGGAGCCTCCTCCGCTTGCGCGAGATGTCACCAAAGAGGTCGCCCGGGAAACGCACCCGGGGTCGCACCTCGTCTTGATCGTCGACGACGATGAGCGGAACGTGCGCCTGGCGCGCGACGCACTCGAGGTGCATGGCTTCCGCACGCTGGCCGCCGAGACCGCCGAAGACGGGATCGCCCTCACGCGGAGGCACCTGCCCGATCTGGTGCTCATGGACATCCAGCTCCCGGGGATGAACGGCATCGCCGCGGTCATGCACCTCAGGGCCGATCGCGCGACGGCGGACGTCAAGGTCGTCGCCCTAACCGCCTTTGCCATGAAGGACGAGCAGGAGCGGATCGCCTCCGCAGGCTTTGACGGGTATCTCACGAAGCCGCTGAACATCAAGGAGTTCCCGGTTCAGGTCCGAGAGCTGTGCAGCAGCCCGCGGCCGGTCGGATGACGTGATGGCCGAGACGGAATCACCTCGGGCGAAGATTCTCATCGTCGACGACGTTCCCGCCAACATCCGCATGCTGGAGGGGATTCTCGAGCCCCGCGGCTACGCGATCTCGACGGCGACCAACGGACGAGAGGCGCTCGACCGTATCACGAGCGATATGCCCGACCTGGTCCTCACCGACATCGTCATGCCCATCATGGACGGGTACGACCTGTGTCGGAAGCTGCGCAGTGCTGAGACGACCCGTCTGCTTCCCGTCATCATGATCACGGCCAGCGGCGAGCAGGAGAAGCTGAACACGATCGATGCCGGCGCGGATGACTTCATCGTCAAGCCCCTCAACCGCGCCGAGCTGCTCGCCCGGGTCCGCTCGTTGCTGCGGGTCAAGGACTATCAGGACCAGCTCAAGGCGAAGAGCCTGGAGCTGGCCGAGATCAATCGAACGCTGGAGCAGCGGGTGACCGAGCAAGTCACGGAGCTGGAGCGGCTGAATCAGCTTCGCCGCTTCCTCTCGCCACCGTTAGCCGAAGCGATCATGAGCGCGAATGACCAATCGCTCTTGGAGGACCATCGCCGGCACATCGCCGTCGTCTTCGCGGACCTGCGCGGGTTCACCGCCTTCTCCGAGACCGCGGAGCCGGAGGAGCTGATGGCCGTGCTGCGGGAATACCACGAGGCGGCGGGGGCGCAGGTTCGTCTCTTCGAGGGCACGGTGGGATTTTTCGCCGGCGATGGACTGATGGTGTTCTTCAACGATCCAGTGCCCTGTCCGGATCCCGCCGCGCGGGCCGTTCGTATGGCCGTCGGAATGCGACGGGAGCTGCAAGCGCTGGCGGCCTCGTGGCACAAGCGCGAATACGATCTCGGTTTCGGCGCGGGCATTGCCATGGGGTACGCCACCCTGGGCAAGGTGGGCTTCGAGGGCCGCTTCGACTACACGGCTATCGGCTCAGTGGTGAACCAGGCATCGCGCCTCTGCGCGGAGGCCGGCCCCGGGCAGATTCTGATCACCCAGCGCGTGCTCACCGACGTGGAACAGCTCGTGAACTGCGAGCATGTGGGCGACTTCGAGCTGAAGGGCTTTCACCGGAGCGTATCGGCGTACAACGTGGTCGGCGCGCTGGATCCGACGGCAGAAATCGTTCCCACCTGACGCTTGGCGAACCAGGATTCACCCTGGCGGCAGGCTCATCGCCTCCGGGGTCCAACCGCTAACGCCGCGCGAGAGCCTCGCCCAGTTGCGCCGCGAGCCGTTCCGCGGACGCTGAGTCCAGCCGCAGCCGCTCCAGCGCTTGCTGCGTGATCTCGTGGGTGTCGGACGCCTCCTTCGCGCGGAGGAACCCGTCCGCTTCGGACGCCAGCGGCCGCGGCGTCAGCTGCGCGATGCCGTTGATGATCCGCCCTTTCAGGAGCGCCTCGAGCGGGGCGATGTCCGAGTCCCACCGGTCTCGCACGATGGGCCACGCCGTCGCCCGCGCGTGCCGAGCCCCGAGGAGGCTCGCGAGCATGAGCCCCAGGTCCTGCGTGCGAATGAGCCCGGTGAAGCAGCCCTCCGCCGTGCGCGCGACGATGCTCGGGGCCTCGAACGCGGTGAGGCCGTCACGGAAACGTTGCTCTTCCTGCGCGTCGGACGCGGCGGACGTGCGCATCCGCTCGACGAACCGCTCGTACAGGCTGGCGTCGCCACCCGCCGCGGCAACGCGAATGGCCGCCGCGGCGACGTCAGGGTCGAGCCGCGAGCGACCGTCCAGGTGGGCATCTACGCGTCGACGAGCCTCCGCGAGGACTTCGGCGTCGCCCGCGACACGGCCAAGCATGCTGATGGCCGAGGCGCGCTTCTCGCGATCTTCCGTGGTGTCCGACGGCCGCGGGTCCCATCCCAGCGCTTCGAAAACGGGGGTGAAAAACCCTCGTACGAAGCGCTGGAAGGCGGGGCGGTCCTGGTCGTCGACCGCGTGGGTGAAGAGCCAGCCGATGGGGCCGGCGATGGCGTCGAGCACCGCGCGATCCTCCTCGCCTCGCAGCGCCTCGAAGAGCCCGAAAAGCTGGCGCAAGGGCGCCTTGCCGGCGCGGGTGAGGGCCCATTGGTTGTCGACCAGCATCAGCCGCTCCCCCGCGTCGAGCTGGCGAATCGAGCCGGCGAGCAGCTCGAGCGACCGGTCGTCCATGGCGTAGCGATAGAAGCCACGGGCGCCGGCGTTCGGGTGGTACCAGGTCGCGCCGGGAAGCTGCACGCGCGCACGCTCGCCGTCCATGAGGATCCGGTGTTCGTGAATCCCATCGCGCGTCCCATATTTGAAGACGACGGGGACGAGCCACCGCTGCGTTGTGGGCTGCGCCGCCGGATCGGCGAAGAACCGCGTTTGGTGGAGCGCGACGTCCAGCCCATCCCCACTTGCTTGCACGGTGCACGAGACCAGCGGGTGGCCCGGCTCGCGGATCCACGCGTTGGCGATAGCCGAGACGTCGCGGCCTGAGGCTTCGTCCAGCGCTCGCCAGAAGTCGTCGGCCGTGGCGTTCGACTCGGCGTGGCGGCGGAGGTACGCGCGTACGCCGTCGCGGAAGGCTTCCTCGCCGATGAAGCTCTCGATCATGCGCAGCACGGCCTGACCCTTGAGGTAGGTGATGGCATCGAACCGCTGGGCAGCCTCTTCGGCATTGCGGACTTCCATCGAGATCGGGTGGGTCGATACGAGCTGGTCGAGGTTGTACGCCGGCGTGGCCTCGGCAGCGATGTCGCGGCCGTACCCCCAGTCTGGGTTCAGGGCCGCCGTGGTCTTTTCACCCACGAACGACGCGAACGATTCGTTCAACCAGAGATCGTTCCACCACGCCATCGTCACCAAATCCCCCCACCACATGTGGGTCAGCTCGTGGGAGATGACGCTGAACGTCCGCTTCAACGCCGCTGTCGATGCCGTCGATGGGTCTGCCGCGAGGAGCTGCGTGCGATAGGTGATCGCGCCGGGGTTCTCCATCGCGCCGGCCTCGAAATCGGGAACCCCGATGGCGTCTAGCTTTTGATACGGGTAGGGGATGTCGGTGTACTCCTCCAGCCACTGGACGGACCGGACGTGGCTGTCGCGGGCGTACGTGCCTTTGTCCACGAGCCCTGGCGGCAGCCACACGCGTACCGGCAGCCCGGTGCGCGTGCGCGCCTCGTCGGTGCTGGCATAGGGGCCAACGGTGAAGGCGACGAGATAGGTCGAGATCTTCGGCAGCGGCGCGAAGCAGGTGAGCTGGCGACCGTCCGGGAGCCGTTCGGAGCGCTGGATCGGCGCGTTGGCGACGGCCGTGAGGGCTGGATCGTGCACCAGCTCCAGGGTGAACCGGGCCTTGAACTCGGGCTCGTCGAAGCAGGGAAAGGCCCGCCGCGCGTCCGTGGGCTCGAACTGGGTCGACGCGTAGCGCTGACCACCGTGGGTCGCGCGGTAAAGGCCGCGCAGCGCGTCCCGGATCTCGCCTCGCCACTCGATGGCGAGGGCATGCTCGCCCGCGGAAATCTCATCGGCGAAGCGCAAGGTCGCTGTCTCGGCCTCGGCGTCGTACTCGACGCCGGTCCAGTCGGGTCCGCCCGCCAGGCGAACGGCGGTGATGTCGAGGCCATCGCTGTGGAGCGTGACCGAATGGGACGGGCGGTCGAGGACGAGGTCGATCTGCTCGCGCCCGCTCACATCCCAGGTTTCGAGGTCCAGCTCGAAGTGGAGCGCGTAGTGCGACGGGCGCACGTCCTTGGCCAGGCGAAAATCCTTCTTGTTGCCAATCGCCATATCCTTCTCCGCCCCATCCGTCTTGGCGGCAAGGCGTCGGAACGGATGGGCTTGTCCCTTCAGTATGACAGTGGCGAGCGCCGCCTGCTATCGGCGGGCGGCCGGCGGCAGGAAGTCTGCCAGGTTGACGCGGTTCATAACCTCGGGCGGCACGAACGCTCGCTGCTCGTAAACGGCCGGCGCGCACGGTTTGGTGCAGTCGAGCCCCGCGCTGGTGCCGGTCGCGTAGCCGGTCGCGGTGGGGTCGAGGGACGTGGCTGGCATGGTCGGTACGACGATGACGTCGCGCGACCAATCGGTGCGGCTGCCGATTGCCCAGAGCACCTCTTGCTCGTCGAAGATGTCGACGTCTTCGTCGAACACGAATACGTGCTTGATCGACCCGTTTGCCGCCGCGAGGGTGGCCAGGATGGCCGAGCGGGGCTGCGAATCGTGGGTCTTGCGCATTTGGACGTACATGTGCGGCGGCGACGAAGGCGGGCGATACACGTTGAGCACCTGCGGAACGCAGCGGCTCACGACTTCATAAACGGCGCCCTCGCGGCGGAGCGCGCCGAGCCCGGCGCCCTCGTCCATGCCGCCGATGATCTCTGAGAACCAGTGCGGGTTCCGCCGATGCGTCACGCAGGTGACTCTCATATAGGGGTTGAGGCGCTGGCCGCCGTAGTACCGGGTGTACTCGCCGAACGGTCCCTCAGGCCGCCGTTCGCCGCGCGGGATGACTCCCTCGATCACGAACTCAGCGTCGGCGGGCACGAGGAAATCGTCGCCCAGCGTCTCTGACGGTACGAGGCGGAGAGGCTCGCCGATGAGCCCGCCGGTCGCGTCCCAGTGACTCTCGGGATAGCGGAGCTTGACGCCTGCCCCGAGATACATAGCCGGATGGTGGCCGATCCAGTAGGCCACCCGCATGTCCTCACCCCGGTCCTCGTACTTTTTCAGGTTCATCGCGTTGTGGCTCGAGGCGTTGGGGAAGACTCGGATCTCCTGTGGGCCGTAGAGCCAGCCCCGTTGGAGCGCGCAGTTGTCGATGCCAGAGTCCGGATCGTAGGTCGTGAGGAAGCCCATGGGAATGTACGGGCCCGGGTCCCATCCGGCGTGAACGAGCCCCGGCAGCTCGCGCACGTTGATGGCTTCGCCGGTCTTCACAACCTCCTTCACCGGTGCATCTTCTCGGCTGACCACGATGGGCTTGACTCGTTCCTCGCGCCGTTCGTGCATCTCGCGCCCAAGCCGCTCGCAGTCCAGCCCGACCGCGTACGCGCATCGCTTTCGGGTGGCGAACACGTTCATGACCACCGGCCACGGCGAGAGCGCCCCGTCGACAGTGCGGACCTTGTGAAAGACGAGGACGGGAGGCTCCCGCATCTCTTTCTGCGTCTTCACCGCGATGGCCGCGGCCTCCCACTGCGCGCTCACTTCCTGGTGAATGTGGATGACCTGGTCCGGGAACGCCTCTTCGTAGTCGATGAGAAAGGTGCGGAAGTCCTTCACCTGTCGCTCCTTCGCTGGCTCCAACTGTCGCATTCTACGGGGCTCCCGGACCCAACGCCAGGCGATGAGAAGCCGAAGGCGCCGTCGGTGATTCGGATCGTCCCTCCGGTGAGTTGGACCGAGTACGCCGACCCACCGATCACCGTCGCGCGATGACTCGGAGATCGAGCACTTCGTGGGAGTGCGGGTCGAAGCGCGGGATCGCGGGCATCCCCGGCGACGTTATCGGGCCGGCCGCGACGCTAGCGCGCGGGGGGCGAGGTGGTTGACCGCAGCGCTTTCGCTGCCGCCCGGATGGCGTCGACGATGTTGTAGTAGCCGGTGCAGCGGCAAAGGTTGCCGTCCATCCCGAGCTTGATCTCCTCGTCGGTCGGGTCCGGGTTCTCCTCGAGGAGCGTTACCGCCGCGAGGAGCATCCCCGGCGTGCAGAACCCGCACTGGAGACCGTGGTGCTCGTGAAAGGCCTCCTGAACGGGATGGAGCTTTCCGCCCCTCGCCAAGCCCTCGACGGTCAGGATCTCCGCCCCGCGGGCCTGGACCGCGAGCATGAGGCACGACTTGATGGGCTCGCCGTTCACCACCACGGTGCATGCGCCGCAGACGCCGTGCTCGCACCCAACGTGGGTGCCGGTAAGCCCGATATCCTGGCGGATGAAATCGGAGAGCAGCTTTCGCGGCTCGACGATCCGTTCGTATAGGAGCCCGTTGACCCGAAGCTGCACGGGCACACGCGGGACCGACGTCACGAGCTGGGTCATCGAACGCCTCCACCCTGGGCTCGATCGCGGGCGAGATGGAGCGCCCGACGCGTAAAAACCTCCGCCATCTCGCGACGGTACGCGGCACTTCCATGCACGTCCCCCTCGGGGTCACTGTCGGCCGCCGCCAGCCGCCCGGCCTCGGCGAAGAGCGAGGCAGATGGCTGCGCCCCAACGAGGAGCGTCTCCGCCCTTGACGCGCGCAGCGGCGTCGGCGCGATGCCGCCCAAACAGATCCGGCTGGCCGCAATCGTGCGGCGTTCGAGGGTCAGCGCAACGGCAGCCGATACGATGGCAAATGCGCCGTGCTGTCGAGTCAGCTCGAGGAAGGCGAATCCGGTGCCCGGCGACGGAGGAGGAATTCGTATCTCGATGACCATCTCGTTCGGCTCCAAAACGGTCGTCAGGACGCCGAGAGGGAAGTCCACGGCTTGAACGGTCCTCCTCCTGTGCGCGCTTGCGAGTACCAGCTCAGCATCGAGCGCGGCGGCCACGGTGGGGATCTCGGCAACGGGATCGGCGTGGGCGAGGCTGCCGCCGATCGTCCCGCGAAATCGAATCTGTCGATCGCCGATCAGCGGAACTGCCTCGGCCAGGAGGGGCGCCGCGCGCGCCACGTCGGGCGAGCGCTCAAGGGCACGGTGGCGGGTCATGGCGCCGATAGCGAGCCCGCCCGCCGTGTCCGCCTTCACGTACGCCAGCTCTCGGAGGCCGTTGATGTCGACGAGGTGACGCGGCCGGGCGAGGCGCATGTTGAGCAGCGGCATGAGGCTTTGGCCACCCGCCAGGATCTTCACGTCGTCCTCGCGGAGATCGTTGAGGAGGCCGAGGGCTTGGTCTACCGACTCGGGTGCGTGGTATTCGAATCGGGCAGGCTTCATTGCTGCTCCAGATGGCCCGAGGCACGGGCTTGGGGAAGGGCGCTGGCGCGAAGGCGCGGGCATTATAGCAGGGCGCGGAAGCGGCGGCGACGACGCGCCGGACCGATGGGATATAGTTCCCTGTCCAATTCTCTCATCGCCCGGGGGTATCGCATTGCGTCCTCTGCGCGGGTGTCCGGGTCGTCTGGCCGCATCGCTGATTCTTGGGATTTTCGCTGGCTGCGGCACGGTAGGTCCCGCAACCCCAGGACCGGAAGGCGCGGGTCCGGTCACCACGACACCCCCGCAGCACACGCTCGTCGTTTCTGTCAACAAGGAGCCAGCGTCGCTCGCGGCCTTCAGTCCCGCGGCAAGCGGACTCTCCACCGCGTTTCCGGTCCGGCCCTTCAACGCATTTCTCGAGCTGGTGGACGATCGCGCGGCGGCGCATCCGTATCTGGCCGAGAGCCTCCCGAAGCTCGGAACGGACTCGTGGGTTGTGTATCCGGACGGGCGAATGCAGACGACCTATCGTCTCAAGCCGAATGTCGTCTGGCACGACGGCGCGCCCTTCAGCGCCGCGGACCTCGTATTCGCCTATCGCCTGTACACGACCCCCGAGCTGGGCTTTGCGGCCGCCTCGACCGTGCCGATCTCCGCGATGGAAGATGTGGAGGCGCCGGACGATTCGACGCTGGTGATTCGGTGGAAGCGCTCATACCCGGGCGCGGGGGTCCTTCAGGTCGGCGGCTCGACCAATCTGGGGCTCCCACCCGTCCCCAGGCACCTCTTGGGCGACCTGTACGCCGACAGCCAGTGGACCACGCTCGCCAATCACGCGTATTGGACGGTGGGGTTTGTCGGGCTCGGCCCATTTCGTCTCGACCGGTGGGAGCAGGGATCATTCATCGAGGGCGTCGCCTTCGACGGGCACGTGCTCGGGCGGCCGCGGATCGATCGCATCCACATCGTGTTCATCGCGGATGCCAATGCCGCGGTCGCCAACGTCCGCGCCGGTACCGTGGATCTCGCAACGGAGGGATCACTCACGTTCGAGCAAGCCCTGGAGTTGAAGCGCGAGTGGGCGTCGAGCCACGCTGGCACGTTCCTGTGGACGGCGGCGTCGATCCGCCACTTCGTGTTCCAGTTTCGCCCCGAGCTGGTGAGCCCATCGGCTCTCCTGGACCTTCGCGTTCGAAAGGCGCTCATTCACTCCCTGGACCGCTCGGCCCTGAACGACGCCCTCTGGGGCGGCGAGGGGATTCTCCTCGACTCTATTTTCTCGCCCCGCGTCGAGTATTACCCGGCCATCGATGGAGCCGTGACAAAATACCCGTACAGTTTGTCGGCGGCTGACGGATTCATGACCGAGGCCGGGTTTCGCAAAGGTCCCGATGGCGTGTATACCGACGCGAGCGGCGCTCGGTTGGTGCTGGAAGTCCGGTCGACCGGCGGTGGAACGTCCGACACCGAGCGGTCGGTCGCCGCCAGCGGATGGCGGCAAGCCGGCTTCGATGCACAGGAAGGCACCCTGGCCGCGGCGCTGGCCCTCGACGCGCAGGAGCGCGCAAGCTTTCCCGCGATCAGCACGGCAGCGCAGAGCGCCACCGACACCACCATGTCCGCGGCCTTCACCACGCCTCAGATCGCGCGGCCGGAGAACCGCTGGAACGGGATCAATCGCGGCGCATGGTCCGACCCCGAGTACGATCGGCTCGTCGAGAGCTTCAATACCACGCTCGATCCGACCGAGCGGATCCAGCAGCGCGCCAGCATGGCGCGCGTCCTGAGCGATGAGCTGCCAGCGATCATGCTGTACTACAACCTGAATCCGGCCCCGTTCCTCGCTCGACTGACCGGTCCCGTCCCAACAACGCCCGACTCAACCGGCTACGTCGGGTGGAACATCCACGAATGGGAGATCCGCGACTGACCCGGCGTGGCGGCGGGGCCGCGACGTTGGTTGGCGAGCTGCCGATCCTCCCCACCTACTTCACGGCCGACCTGATCGCAGTGCGCAGCGGCGTGCGCGCGCTCGACGACATCGAGGGCCGACGCCATCGTGCCCGCGATCCCCTTTGGCTCGTGCAGGCGAACCTGCTACCTTTGGAACGTCAATGAGCAGCGTCGGATCGAGGCGGCCATGACTGGAGATCTCACGCTGAGCGCGGTCGACCAGTCGCCCGTGCGCAAGGGCGGAACGGCCGCGGACGCCCTCCGCGAGACCATTCGCCTGGCCCAGGTGGCGGACGAGCTGGGCTACGCGCGCTACTGGGTCGCGGAGCACCACAACAGCGGCGCATTCGCGGGCACGAGCCCCGAGATCCTGGTCGGCCAGATCGCCGCGGCCACGCACCGCATCCGCGTCGGCAGCGGCGGAGTCATGCTCTCCCACTATTCCGCCCTCAAGGTCGCGGAGCAGTTTCGCATGCTGGAGACGCTTTTTCCCGGACGGATTGACCTGGGCATCGGGCGCGCGCCGGGAAGCGATCAGCTCACGGCCGCGGCGCTGTCGTATCCACGTCCGCAGGTCGACATCCAGTACTTCCCCGAGCAGGTGGCCGATCTGCTCGGTTTTCTCCACGGGGTGGCGGATCCGGCGCACCCGTTCGCCAGGATCCGCGTTCAGCCTGGCGGAACGCCAGATTCGGTCCCCGAGGTTTGGCTTCTCGGCTCGAGCGACTACAGCGCTCAGCTCGCCGCGTTGCTCGGCCTTCCCTTCGCATTCGCCGACTTCTTCGGACACACCGCGGCGATCGGTCCGCGAGTCGCGGCCCTGTACCGCGAGAAGTTCCGACCCACCATGTTCGGCGATCAGCCGCGCTTGAACGTCACCGTGCACGTCGTGTGCGCGCCCACGGAAGAGGCGGCGCACTTCATCGGGTGGACCCGGCGATTCACCCGAGCAGCGCGCATGCTCGGGATCCGCGGGGGGATGCTCCCGCCCGAGGAAGCCGCGGCCTACCCGCTGCCGGACGAAGTGCGCCAGGCGATGGAAGAATCCGCCCGCGGTACCATCGAGGGCACGGGCGAGCAGGTTCGCCGCCAGCTCCTCGACGTCGCCGAGCGCTATGGAACGACCGACATTGGGGTCGTCACCAACTGCTTCGCGTTCGCCGACCGCGAACGTTCCTACCGGCTGGTGGCGGAAGCGTTCGGGATGGCCCCGGCTAGCCCCACCGAGGCTGCTCGTCGGGATTGATGCCCAGGTAGGTTTTGGCGACCAGCTCGTGGGTGAGCGCGGAGTTCGCCGGGTGGATTCGGCCCAGCCGCGCATCGCGCCACAGTCGCTCGAAGGGCGCCTGGCGGAAGATGCCGAAGCCACCGGCCAGCTCAAGGGCCTGGTCCACGACCCGCCAGCTCGACTCCACGGCGTCGTACTTCGCGGCCACGATCTTCGCTCCCCACATCGGTCCGTGGTCGACGCCGTTCGACCAGTCGTCCGCGATGCGGTCGAGGTGCGGACCGATTCCCTCGAGCTCGATCGCCATCTCCGCGACGTTGTGCTGGACTTCCGCGTGATAGTGCAGCGGACGCGATAGCCCGATGGACGTGCGCTTGCTCACGCCTTCGATGGTCATGTCGAACATCCGCTGGGCCAAACCGTAATACACGTTGGCGAAGCCGAGGAGCGCCCACGCGAACAACGCACCGACGAATTGGTCGATCCCGGCGCCCCCCGCGGGCACGACCCGGGCGATGTATCGGTCGGGAACGAACGCGTCTGTGAGGATGGTGTCGTCGCTCTTCGTCGCCCGCATTCCGAGCGTGTCCCACGTCTCGCGAATCGTCAGGCCGGCGGTGTCACGAGGGACGAAGGCGTGGACGATCTTGGGGGCCTTCGGGTCGCTGGCGTCCATCGCATGGACCCCGAGTCGCGTCCAGACAGGCGTCAGGCTACCAAACGACTTGTGCCCAGTGATCCGATAGCCGCCATCGGTCCGTTCGGCCGTGCTGGTGGACAGGAGGACTGGCAGGTCGTTGCCCGATTCCGCGTGGCCGGCCGCGAAGACCTCCCCGTTGCCCGCTTCCTGCAAGAAGGGTTCCATGGATTGGTCGCCCATGCGCAACACGTCGGCGAACACGCCGGTCCAGTAGATGTGCATGTTCATGGCGAGCGCCGTCGGCGCGGCATGGTAAGCCAGCGCGCGCTGCTCCTTGCACACCTGGGCGAGCGACAACCCTTTTCCGCCAAACTTCTCTGGGACCGCGATGCGCAGGTAGTCGGCTGCCCGCAGCTCGTCGAAGTCCTCCTGAAAGAATCGGTTCTCCCGGTCGTAGATGGGCGCCCGCTCGGCAAACCGTGTCAGCATCTGATCGCTCAGGATCTCGGCTTTCGGCGGTGGCATGATCGTTCCCTTTCTCTCCGATGGCGGACGTTCCAGCCGCAATGGAGCGATAGGATACGATGAATGCTCCACCGGTTCCAGGCGAATGGAATCACTCGATGCAGCTTTCACAGATTCGTTACCTCAGAGATTGGGGGTTGCCGTCGTGGACGCCCAAACAGTCTTGCAAAACGTGGGGTCGATCGCCGACGAGTTCGCGCGCGATCGGTCGAGTCGGCAGCTTCGACGCGATCTGGACCGGAGCGACTTCGACCGTCTGGCCTCGGCGGGCTTCCTGCTCGTCGGCGTTCCCCTCGAGCTTGGCGGCATTTGGGACGGCGCGTCGCGCTCAACGCGACCGGTTTGCGAAATCCTCCGTTCGCTCGCCCGGGGCGACTCGTCGGTCGCCCTGGTGTCGGCGATGCATCCGGCCGTGCTCTCCTTCTGGCTCTCCACGAGTCGCGCGCCGGAGCCCTTCGCAGAGGCGTGGGCTCACCAGCGCCAGATGACAGCAGAGCTAGCGCGGGACGGCGCATGGTGGGGGACCATCACGTCGGAGCCGGGGAGCGGCGGAGACGTGGCCGAAACGAAGGCCATCGCCGAGCTGGCTGATAACGGATCGGAATATCTTCTCACGGGCCAAAAGCACTTCGGGAGCGGATCCGGCATCACCAGCTACGTACTCACCAGCGCCGTTCCCCAGGGTGAGACGGAGCCCGATTGGTTCTATCTCGACGTCCAAGGCCGGTCGTGGGATGGGTCGACCGGGATGCGGCTGGTGGCGCCGTGGGATGGACACGGGATGACGGCGACGCAAAGTCACGCCTTCGAGTTCACCAAGTTCCCGGCCACGCGGTTCGCATGGCGGGGCGCCTGGCGATCGGTCATGGAAGCGACCGGCGGTTTCGTCGGCTGTTGCTTCACGGCCGTCATCGTGGGCATCGTCGACGCGGCGCTCGGTCTTGCACGGCGGCGTCTGGAGGCGAGGCGAGCATCTCTTCGCGCTGTCGAGCGCGTCGAGTGGGCCCGAGCGTCCGTCGAGGCATGGCTCGTCGAACAGGCGTACGAAGGGATGCTGCGGGCGATGGAGGCGCGCGGAGCAGCGCCCGAAAGCGTGAACTTCGGCAAGCTCGCGGTCGCGGAGCTGGCGGAGTCGGCCCTTCGCCGCATCTGCCGCGTCTTCGGGGGAGGCGTGTATGCGCGCCAGTCCCCCTTCGGGTTCTGGTTCGAGGATGTGCGCGCGCTCGGGTTTCTTCGCCCGCCGTGGGGCCTCGCCTACGACCGCGCGTTCGAGGACTCCTGGACGAGCGGGTAGGTAGAACGTTGCCGGTTGGCGCACAATGTCGGAGGCAACGAAAGGAGGGAGCTTCGCCATGTTGAGCAGGGTACTCGGCTCTGTCTTGGGACTGTTGGTGCTCGCTGTTCCCACGTCGCTTGCGACGGCGCAGGGGGCGCCGGTCGCGTCAGGAAATTCCGCCCTGGGGACCATCCTCGTCGATCAACACGGAATGACCCTCTACACGCTGTCATCGGATCAGCCGAGCGTCAGCACGTGCGCCGGCGGCTGCCTTGGACTCTGGCCGGCCGCCACCGTGGACGATGCGACTGCCGACACGCTTCGCCAGGGTGCGCCCGCCGATTGGCTGGACCTGAGCAGCTTCCTACGCGACGACGGCGGCGGAAACCAGCTCACCTGGGGCGGCATGCCCCTCTATCGTTTCTCGCGCGACGCAGCTCCCGGCGACGTCACCGGGAACGGAATCAACGCTTTTGGCGGAACCTGGGCCGTGGTGCAGCTCGCCGGTCAATAAGTCCGTGGGCTTGTTTCTTGGGAGGCCTCCCCCCGTGGGAGGCCTCCCGTCGCGTTCCGACGTTTCTCAAGACGGCCGCCGCGGATGGACGCGTCCAGAATCTGGATCGAGTGGAGCACGGGCGGATCCGCGCGGACCCGGTCCAGGGCAGCGCGGAGCTGGAATATACATCCTGAATTCCCGGTGGCGACCGCGTCCGGTCTGACGGAGAGAACGTCGCGAGCCTTTCGGTCCCCCAGCAGGCGCGCGGCCATCGGCTGCAACAGGTTGTAGACGCCGGCCGAACCGCAGCAGATCGCTGGGTCCGGGACCTCGACCAGATCGAGGTCCGGAATGCCACCCAGCAGGGCGCGCGGCTGATCGCGTACACGCTGCGCGTGCTGCAGATGGCATGCGTCGTGGTAGGCGACGCGCGCCGCGATTGGGTGCCGGGGGGCACGAGGCCCAAGCTCCACGAGCAGCTCCGTGACGTCGCGGCAGGCCGCGGCGAACCGCTGCGCGCGCTCCGCGTAGCGCGGATCGTCCTCAAGCAGTCGGGCATAGGCCTTGACCGCCGAGCCGCAACCGGCCGCGTTGCTGACGACGGCGTCGACCTGAAGTCCCTCGAACGCGTCGATCATGGCGCGCGCCATGGCGCGTCCACGTTCCTCTTCTCCGGCGTGGAGAAGCAGCGCGCCACAGCAGGGCTGCCGCGCCGGCGCGACGACCTCGCACCCCTCCGCCGCCAGCACGCGGATGGTGGCCGCGTTGACTTCAGAGAGGTACTCCCGCTGGACGCACCCCAACAGGAGACCGACCCGTCCACGACGCTCGCCCTTCGCGGGCGTGACCTCCGGTGTCGGGACTGGCCTGGTCAGGGGGGGCAGGAGGGCATCCAGCGCGCGGACCGTGCCCGGGAGCATCTCCAGGATGCGCATCCGCTTGGCAGCCGCCCGAATGCCCCCGCGAGCGTAGAGCACGAGGAGCGGGCGGAGCGCGCGAAGTCGGTCCGGCCGCGGAAACAGACTGAAGATCACGCGCCGAACAACGCGCTCACGCCACGACCGCCGCACCCCGCGCGCAACTGCGCCGCGCGCGAACTCGAGAAGCTGCTCGTAGTCGACGCCGGAAGGGCACGCCGTCATGCAGGCCATGCAGCCGAGGCAGGTGTCGAAATGGTGGGCCCACCGTGGCGTGATGGCCGCTTCGCCGTCGTCGGCGAGCTTCAGGAGGAAGATGCGACCTCGCGGCGAGTCGGCCTCCTGGCCCCAGAGCCGGTAGGTCGGGCACGCCGACAGACAGAACCCGCAGTGAACGCACGTGTCGATCAGCGCTCGGGGACCGGTCGACGGTCGGTCTGGCGCCGTCATCAAATCCCGCCAACAAAACGGCCCGGACTGAGGACGCCGCGCGGGTCGAGCTGCGCCTTGACCGCCCGCATGAGGGGCAGGGCATCGCCCGGTGCGCCCCAGGCGTCGACGCCCCGGGCCTCCGGTGGTCGGCGCAGAATCACGAGAGATCCACCGCGCTCCTCGACTGCGCTCCGAAGGGCCGCCAGAAGGGGAACGATCCTCGATCCTTCCGCACGAACTGCGACCAAGCCGAGCCCATGCGCCTGGATCACCGCGCGCCACGTTGCGCTGTATTCCCGCTCGATCTTGCCCAGGATGGACGCCACGATGGAGATGTCCGTCGGAAGCACCGAGATCTTGACGATGGCCGGGTCCTGGATCGCCCCTTCGGCGTTCTGGTCCCACAGGCGCTCGCGCGCCTGCCACGCGTGCGTCGGACCGGCTGCCGCGCGTATCGCGCCGCACAGTCCGGAGATCTCTTCTTCTTGCTCCCCGACGCCCTCGGTCGTGCCCTCCAGCAAGACGTCAGCTTCTGCCCCGGCGCCGGTTGCGAGGCGGATCTGGACGGCCGACGGCGTCAGCGGCGAGGCGCGAATACGGGCTGCGATATCGGCTATCTCGGCCGCCGAAGCGGGGCCAATGGTGAGGGTCCGCGTCTCGTGGGGAAGCGGGTGCAGGCGAAATGTCGCGCGCGTGATCACCCCCAGCGTTCCGAAGGCGCCAGTCACGAGCTTCGGGATATCGTAGCCCGCGACGTTCTTCACCACCTTGCCGCCGCTTTTCGCGACGGTCCCGTCCGCGAGCACGACGGTGGCGCCGATGACGAGATCTCGAAGTCCTCCGTAGCGCAGACGAAGAGCGCCGGAGTCGTTCGCGGAGAGGATGCCGCCCACCGTCGCCGTCCTCGGCCACAGCACGTCCACGGCCAGCCGCTGGCGATGCTGGGCCAGTCGTCGCTGGAGGTTCTCGACGGTACAGCCGGCCTCGACGGTCACCGTCAGGTCGGACCAGGCGTGCTCGAGGACCTGCGATAGTCGTGCCGTTGACAGGACCGCGTCGACGCGCTGGGGCGCGTTTCCCCACTCCAGCTTCGTTCCTCCGCCGCGCGGAACGACGGCGAGGTCGCGCTCTTCGGCGAGACGCAGCACGGCCGCGACCTGTGTCTCGTCCGCTGGATCGAGGAGGACTCCCGGCCCAGCTTCGAGGTCCAGGGCGCCTCGCTCGCGGCAATGGGCCGAGCCGAGGACCTCACGGCAGCGTCTTTCGAAGTCGGCGAGAGCCATGCGAGAGGGACCGGCGGCGCCCATGGCTCAGAAGCGCTCGGCCACGCCGGCCATCTCCAATGGGTGCGGCCGGAACTCGCCCGGCGCCTCACCGCAGAGGCGGGGGCGGGGGAAGACCTTCGTCGGGTTCGCGAGACGAAGCGGGTCGAAGGCGCAGCGCACGCGCTGCATCACGTCGAGGTCCGGCTCCGCGAACATCTGCGCCATCATCTCCTTCTTCTCCTCGCCCACGCCGTGTTCGCCGGTGATGGAGCCTCCTTGTGCGATGCACAGCAGGAGGATTCGTCGGGAGAGCTCCTCAGCAGCGCCGAGCTGGCCGGGGACGCGCGCGTCGTACAGCACCAGCGGGTGGAGGTTGCCGTCGCCGGCGTGAAACACGTTCGCGACCCGGAGCCCCGCCTCCGCGCTCAAGCGCGCGATTTCGTCGAGCAATGCGGGGAGCGACGTGCGGGGGATGACGCCGTCCTGCACGATGTAGTTGGGAGAGATCCGCCCGACCGAAGCGAAGGCCGCCTTCCGGCCTTTCCAAAACAGGGCGCGCTCGTCGTCTGTCTGGGCCACGCGGATCTCGACGGAGCCCTGCTGCCGACATAACTCCGCGACGCGAGCGACGTGGGCGTGCGCTTCCCGCTCCGGCCCGTCCACCTCCACCAGCAGCAGCGCCCCACAGTCCGGATAACCGGCGTGGACCGCGGCTTCGGCCGCCTCGATCGCCAGCCGGTCCATCATCTCGATCGCGGCCGGGAGCACACCCGCCGCGATAATGGCGCTCACGGCGGCGCCGGCGTGGCTCGTCGAAGCGAAGGCCGCGAGGATCGCGCGCGTGCAGGGCGGGCGCCGCACGATACGCAACGTGATCTTTGTCGCGATGCCGAGCGTTCCCTCGGACCCGACGAACACACCCGTTAGGTCGTAGCCCGGTCGGTCAAGGGCCTTTCCCCCGAGGTGAGCCAGTGACCCATCGGGCAGCACAACCTCCAGGCCCAGCACGTGGGTTGTGGTGAACCCATACCTCAGGCAATGCGCTCCTCCCGAGTTCTCCGCGACGTTACCGCCGATGGTGCAGACCGACTGTGACGACGGATCGGGGGCGTAGAAATAGTCCCGCCCGGCGACACGACCCGTGACGTCGAGGTTGACCACGCCCGGCTCGACGACGACCCGGGCATTCTCGAAGTCCACCTCGAGAATCCGGTTCATCCTCGCCAGGCTGACGACGATGCCGTCCGCGACGGGAAGTGCGCCGCCACTCAAGCCCGTGCCGGCGCCGCGCGCCACGAACGGGATCCGTTCCCGGCAGCACACGCGCAGGATCCCTTGGACCTCCGCGGTAGACCGAGGGAGCAGGACCGCGCGAGGGATGGCGCGAAAGTTCGTCAGGCCGTCGCACTCGTAGGCCCGAAGGTCCTCGGTCGCCGTCAGGATGCCCCGCGGGCCGACGACGGAGCGAAAGGACCGGATGGCCTTCGTGAAGGTGGCAGCGGAAGCCACAATCCCTCCGATCACTGGGCCGCGGCGGCGTCGGGAGACGGGAGGGCACGCCCAAAGAAATCTCGGGCGATCTCGATCAGGACCGGCTCGAAGCCGAGCCAGAAGTGATCGGCCCCAGGCACAATGCGGAGGCAACTCGGGTCCGGGAGGCGGCCGGCGTACGCCTCAGCGTCGCCCTCGACCAGGCGATCGCGGTCCCCGACGACGACGAGCATCGGACAGGCAAATGGATCGCGGGTCGGCAGTCCGTCGCGAAGGGGCGGCGCGACGCACAGGAGCGCCGCGATGTCCGGCGCTTCGCGGACGGCCGCGAGGGCCACCCGGCCGCCAAACGAGTATCCTGCCAGGCCCACCCGGGTGATTCCGGGTTGCGCGGCGAGGAACGCGAGGGCGCCGAGCAGATCCTTGGGCTCGTCGGCGCCGTTGGTGCGCCGACCTGTGCTTCCACCCACGCCGCGGAAGTTGAATCGCAGAGAGGCGAGGTTCGCCTCGTGCAAGCCCTGGCATATCGCCGCCACGACATTGTTGTGCATGCTTCCGCCCATGTCCGGATTGGGGTGCGCGACCACGACGCCCGCGGTGACTTGCGCTCCGTCCGGAAGCCACAGCTCGCCCTCGAGAAGGAGCGCGTCATGGCCCGTGGGCGGGAAACAGACAGAGGTGACCGGCACGAAGACCTCCGGATCGGACTCGGCTCACGCCATTCTAGCCCGCTTCCGCCATGCCGGCCCGAGTTGAGCGGCCCGAACGCGCCAGCCCCGCGGTCGAGCGTCTACGCGCGTGCGGGACGGAGCGCGCGTTGGGCCTCGCGCGTTTGCCGAAGGAAGTCCCAGAGGATCACCGAGGCGATGCTCCGATAGGGACGCCAGACCTCCGCGCGTCGCTCGGCCTCGGACGGCGAAGGGGCCTCCGTCACACGGTCCAGCACGCGGATCGCTTCACGGAGCCCGAGGTCGCCACCGGAGAAGACGTCGGGCCGGCCCAGGTGAAACAGCTGGAACATTCTTACCGTCCAGACGCCAACGCCGGGCAGGGCCACCAGGCGGTGCTCAATCTCGTCGTCGGTGAGTTCCTCGACATCATCCAGCGCGCCGTGTATCGCCGCTTCGGCGAGGGCGCGCACGTACCGAATCTTCGCCTGGGAGAGCCCAGCGGCCCTGAGGTCGTCCGGCGTCAAGGCGAGCACGCGCTCTGGGTGGATCTCGCCGCCGCATGCGTCGGAGAGCTTGCTCACGATGGACCGACCGGCGTAGATGGAGACCTGCTGGTGAAGAATCGTGCGAACAAGCGCCCCAAAGGGCGTCGCCATGACCTCGATAATGCGGTCGACCGGCTCGGCCGGTGCGACGGCATAGAGACCGGGGTCCTGTGTCCGCCATGCAACCCGCGCGGCAGACCACTCCCGGGTAAACAGCTTCACGGCCTGGACGATCTCGGCCACGCGCGCCTCACCTCCACGCGGCTGCGGACGGCTGCCCGAGGTATGGTGGGCGCGATCCGGGCGGGGTTATAGTCTGCCGGCGTCGCTCTCTGCCAGCCCACCCGGTAACGATGAGGGCGCGCGGTGCGCCGGCTGGGTCCGAGCAATGGTGCGAGGACACTGAACGCGACGCCGTGGCAGTGCGTGTGGATCTCGGCACCCTGGGGTACGAATGAGCGTGAACGCGCCGCCGCGCCCGCAGCCGCATGCGAGCACGAATTCGGTCCTCACGCTGCGCGACGTGGCGAAGACGTTTGGCAACGTCCGCGCCGTGGACGGGATATCCCTCACGCTCGAACAGGGCGAGCTCCTCACGCTGCTCGGGCCGAGCGGCTGCGGCAAGACCACCACGCTCCGCATGGTCATTGGGCTGGAGCGGTGCACGGCTGGTGAGATCGAGTGCATGGGCCGCGTCGTCGATTCACGGGAACGGCGGATCTTCGTCCCGCCCCACAAGCGGAACATGGGGATGGTGTTCCAGAGCTACGCCATCTGGCCCCACATGTCCGTGTTCGAGAACGTGGCGTATCCGCTTCGCGTTCGTAGGATTCGGGGCGCAGAGGTCCGGTCGCGGGTGACGCAGGCCCTGGGGCTCGTCGGGCTCGGAAGCCTGGGCGACCGGCCGGCGACGATGCTGAGCGGCGGCCAGCAGCAGCGCGTCGCCATCGCTCGGAGCCTCGTTTTCGAGCCCGACATCCTGCTCCTTGACGAGCCCTTCAGCAACCTGGACGCGCGGCTGCGCGAGCAGATGCGGGTCGAGCTTCGGCTCCTTCAGCGCCGCCTGGGGATCACCGTGCTGTTCGTGACCCACGACCAGATCGAGGCCCTCAGTCTCTCGGATCGCATCGCGGTCATGGATGCCGGTCGTATCGAGCAGATCGGGGCGCCGCTCGATCTGTATCGTCGCCCGGCCACGCCGCGCGTGCGCGATTTTCTTGGTCAGACCGTCATGGTCAAGGGGCGGGTCGTGAGCGCGGACGCCGCCGGGACGGTCACGGCCCGCCTCGGTTCGAATGGCACGTCGGGTGTGGTCCTGACCGGACGCTCGGCGGGCGGCGACCTGCGCGCCGGCGAGCCGTGTACGCTGGCTATCCGACCGGAGCACGTGTCGGTCCGACCGTCGACCGACGCGCTCGACGGCGAGGCCAACCGCGTCATCGGCCGCATCGAAGCGCTGCTCTTCGTCGGCGAGCGGTTCGAGGCGAGAGTGGCCCTTCCGTCCGGCCAGAGCGTCAGCGCGTACCTGCCCGCCAGCGAGGAGTGGCGCCAGGAGCAGGAAGTCGCCCTCGCGTTCCCGGCGGATCGGCTCATTCTCTGGCCGGAGTAGCCAGGTCCGGCGCGCTCGCGGGGGGCGGGATAGGGCCTCGAAGCCCCTCATACGCGTGCGCGATGCGAAGAAGCAGCCCCTCGGAGAACGGCCGCCCCAGAATGCTCAGGCCGAGGGGGATCCCACCTGCGAGCCCCATCGGGACGGTGAGGGACGGAAAAGCGGTGGCGGAGCTGAGCCCATTGTTGGACCCGCGGCCGCGCCGAGACTCGGCCGACGTCAGGATGTCGTCGGGCACGAGGGGCGGAAAGTGGTCAGCGGTCGGAAACATGAGCGCGTCCACGCCCGCGTCGGCCATGACCTTCAGCACTTCGCGGCGCAGCTCTCTGCGGTTGACGAGCGCGGCAAGGTAGGCGGGGCTGTTGGTCGTATGGCCGATGGCGTCGGCCAGGAGGGCTCGTTGGCTCGGCATCACCAGACCGTCCGGCGCCAGTACGATCTCCCGTAAGGAGCGGACGGGCGCGTCCGGTATCTCGGTGAGGTACCGGTCCACTGCCGCCTCCGACTCCCCGACGCCACTCGCCTGCTGTAGCAGCTCCACGACGCGGCCCATGGCGACCGGATCGACGATCTTCATCCCGGCCTCGATCATGGCGCCGATGGCACGGTCGAAGGCTGAACGCACCTGTCCGTAGTCGTCGGCGGACGGATCGCTGTTGGCGCTGAGCCGCTCGCGCACCACGCCGATCCTGACCTCGGCGGGGACGTCGTCGAGCAGCGCCGTGTAGCTCGGGGGGACTCGCCCCACGCTGTACGCGGTCGTCGAGTCGTTCGGATCGTAGCCCGCGATAACGTCCAGCAGGACGGCGGCGTCGCGGACCGTGCGGGTCATTGGGCCGAGCGTATCGCGCGACGGCGTGCCGGGCAGCATTCCGAATCGACTCACGAGCCCGACCGTCGGTCGAAGGCCGACGAGCGCGTTGTGGGAGGCGGGATTTCGAATCGAACCGCCCGTGTCCTCCCCGATTCCAACCACCCCAAAACGCGCCCCCACGGCGGCGCCCGTTCCGCACGAGGAGCCACCCGGCGCGCGACGCGTGTCGTACGCATTGCGGGTGTAGCCGAAGGCGGAGCCGTGATAGCCAGGCTGTGCGAATTCGCTCATGGTGTTCTTGGCGAGAATGATCGCCCCTGCCGCGCGGAGCCGGGCCACGACAGTGGCATCGCGGCCGGATCGATAGTGCTTAAAGAGGGCGGAGCCAAATGTGGTGGGCATGTCGGCCGTCTCGACCTGGTCCTTCAGCATGGTGGGGATGCCGTGGAGCGGGCCGGCCGGCCCGGACCGGCGGAGAAGCGCGTCGAGGCGGTCCGCCTCGTCGAGAGCCGCCGGGTTCAGGGTCTCAACGGCCGTGAGGCACGGGCCCGACCGATCGTACGCGGCGATCCGGTCCATGTGCCACTGAACGACCTCACGAGAGGTAATCTTGCGGTCGCGCAGGGCGCGAAGAATGGAGTCGATCGTCGCGTCGAGCATCCGCGTTCCTGACGGGGTGGGCCTTGGCCGGGAACCGATCATAGTGGCGCGCCGGCGGAGCGGTCAAGACACCGCGCCCGTTCCTGGCTGCGCATGTTGACCGGCTGGCCCCTCCGGTGTTACAAGGCCCGAGTGGCGACCCCGCGCGTTCTCCGCGCGAGTGACGCGATTGCGCGATTGATGGAGGTGGGCGGACATGCCCGAGCCAATTCAGCGATTCCGGTACCGGGGCCCGAATGCCGAGGGCGGTCGCGACAGCGCGCCGGGGCGCAAATCGTTTCCCATGTGCGAGACAGATAACGTGGTCAGCACGGTGCAGATCTTCCAGAAGGGCGTCCACAACAACCTCCATCTCCACTTGGTGGAGGACGGCTACTGGCTCGTCCTCGGCGGCCGCGCCCGGTTCCACGGCGAGGGGGACACCATCATCGCGGAGCTGGGAAAGTACGAAGGCGTGCTGATCCCCGCCGGTACCAAGTACTGGTTCGAGGGAGTAGATGACGAGCCCCTCGAGATCCTTCGGGTGAACTACCGAGTCCGCGAGGGCCCACGGCGCGTCGATCACGACTTCGCAGGCGACGGGGCCCAGGCCGCGGCAGCGGTCGCCCGACGCGATGGTGCGTGACCTGATGCCGAAGAGTTCCGCTGTGGCGAATTCGTCGAGCCCAGCGTCCACCTCGGGTGAGCCGGTGCCCACGGCATGCGCTCCGCTGCACGGTTGCCGCTCGACCCGGATCTTCTGCCTGCCGACGTGCCGCTACGATACGCGGGTCCTGGATCGGAACCGGGTCGTCTTCACAGACGCCGACGCCGCGCTCGGCGCCGGCTACCGCCCCTGTAAGGTCTGCCGGCCGGTCTGAGCCATCCCGCACGGTGCACTCTCTGAGCGGCGTCGGTGCGCCACGCCATCAGAGAGCGCGACTACCTGGCAAGCGCGGCCGGGGGCTGCGCGCGCTCCCCCGCGGGGCCCACCGCGATGGCGCGGCGCCTCGTGTCGGGCCCGAGCGTGCCCATGATTGTCGCGACCGTGCCCAGCGCCACGCCCACCGCAACAAACGTGAAGCCAAATCCGAGCCGCTCCGCGGTGAATCCCACGACGAGGGGGGCCGCGGCGGTTCCCGCCTCTGCCAGCAGCGACCATACGCCGAGAAACGCCCCACGGCGGTTCTCTGGCGCAAGATCCATCGCGTAGACCTGCGAGACGCCCGTGCACACGCTCTCGCCAAGCCCGTACAGGACGACGATCGGTGCGAGGTGGCCGAAATCGCCCCCAAGGGCCAGGAGCGCCGACGCCACCCCGTACCCCACAAGGCCGGGCACGAGCGTGCTCTTGCGCCCAAACCGATCGACGAGCATGCCGTTCGGAAACGATACGGCCAGGGACGATACGCCCGCCACCGTGATCAGGGCGCCGATCTCGCCCGTCGTGAAGCCCCGGGTCGTCTTCAGGTAGAGGGGGAACAGCGAAGCGAAGATCCCCTGGCTCATCATCGCGACCGCGAAGGTCACGAGGCTGATGATGACGAATTGGCGGGTCAGGAAGATTCGAAGCGGCAACCGTTCGCGCTCCGCGGCGGGCGCCCGCTGCATGGCAGCCGCGGCCTCGGGCCGGGTCTCGCCGATGAGGAGCCCCATCGCCACGATGATCACGACCTTCGTCAGCGCATTGAAGACGAAGATCGAGCGAAGGCCGAACGCGGACGCGAGCGCGGCTCCCACGACAGGCCCGAGGACGAATCCCAGGCGTGTCGACATCGACCGCAGGGCGACCGCCCGCCCGCGATTCGTCTGAACGGTCAGGTCGGCGACCAGGATCGATGCGCCAGTGGTCCAGACCGCGACGCCCAGGCCGCCCACGAACTCGAGGAGCAGATAGGCCGTGTAGCTGTCGGCAAAGTACTCGGCAAAAAGGGAGGCGCCGCGAATCGTCAGACCCGCGATCAGCATCGGCTTTCGTCCGAATCGGTCCATCAGGTAGCCGGTGATTGGGCCAGAGATCAGGTGCGAGACGGAGTTGGTGGACGTGATCAGGGTAACAAAGAGAACAGGAACACCGAATGAGGCAGCGAAGAGGGGGCGGGCCAGGTTGTTGGCGCCGGTGCCGAAGCTCCATAGAAAGAAAACGGCGAAAACGGGGAGCCCGCGAGGGCTCAAAATGCTCCGCATCGTTGGCCAGTGTACCATCGGCCAGCGTCGACAGTTGGGGAACGGGCGGCCGCCCTTCGACGGGCCTGACCTGAGCGAAGCGGTGGGTCTCAGGGCGAACGGGTTTGGCGGGACGGATCGAATCCCGGATAGTTACCGGAGACAGGGAGGCGCGTGAGATGGATGCGAACTGGATCGATATCTCGGTCCCGCTCCACGACGGCATGGTCCACTGGCCGGGGGACCCGCCGGTGCGCATAACGCGCGTTCAGCACATCGGTCGTGGCGGCGCCGAAGCGAACGTCTCGTCCATGACCATCGGGACCCACACGGGGACCCACATGGATCCGCCTCTTCACTACGTCCCGTCGACGGCCAGCCTGGACCAGATGCCGCTCCACGTCGGCATCGGCCCCGCGCGGGTGATCGAGATCGCCGACCGCGTCGCCATTACCCCGGACGAGCTGGCTCGGCACACGGTGCAACCGGGAGAGCGGATCCTCTTCAAAACGCACAACTCGACGTGGTGCTGGGCGGACGACGCGTTCGTGGAAGACTACGTCTACATTACGCCGGAGGCCGCACGCGCGCTCGCGCGGGCCCACGTCTTGCTGGTCGGGATCGACTATCTGTCGGTGGGCGGGTACCACGCCGACGGGGCCGCGACGCACCGGGCGCTGCTGGAGGCCGGTGTTTGGATCCTCGAGGGCCTCAATCTCTCGCACGTCCAGCCGGGCCCGTACGACCTCGTCTGCCTCCCTCTCCGGATCGCCGCAAGCGACGGCGCGCCTGCGCGCGCCGCGATCCGCCCCCTCCGGCGCGAGCAGGATGCAGAAGAACGTGCGGGAGCCGTTCGTGCTGAGCCCTTCGGTTTCACTCAAGGCAGGCCAATTGAAGCACGCCGCGCCCTTTGACTGGATCAGGGCGAGCGGTTCTTGAGCAGCCTGCCTGGGCCGGGCCGCCGATTGCACGTCCGGGGCTGTATCCTTTCGGCGACAAACTCCCTGGAGATGGCGCCTTGGTGCGTCGTGCGCCGTCACGGATCTGGAGGCCGGTGGCCTTCGGGCTCGCGGTCCTGCTCGCGTCGGCGGCGTGTTCCCTGGGCAGCTCCCCCGCTGGCCCCGGTAGGCCGAACGGGGGATTGAGCGACCGCGCCGCGGCATCTCCGGTGCCGTCGCGCTCCCCCATCCCCCCACCTCCCGGCTCCGTGCGCGTCACGATCGTGACCGAGCAGACGGCCGCGCGGTACCGTGCGCAGGCTGTCATCATCGGTCGCTCGTTCCCCACCGAGATCATCGGCGAGACCCGCGACGTCAGCGGCTCGCTCGTCATTCGGCCGGACGGCAACATCGCCCCCGATCAGTCCAGGATCGTGGTGAATCTCCAGTCCCTTGCAAGTAACGACCCCCGCATCGACGACTACGTGAAGGCGAATACGCTGCAGACCGACCAATTTCCAGAGGTGATCTTTGCCCCACGGATCGCGAACGGCATCAAGAGCCCCCTCCCCACGGAGGGTCCGGTCAACTTCCAGCTCGGCGGCGATCTCACGATTCGCGGCGTGAGCCACCCGATGTCGTGGATCGTGACCGGCGATGTCAACGGCGACGTCGTGCAGGGCAGCGCTCGCGCAGTCGTGTCCTTTGACGATTTCAGTCTGCCGCTTCCCGTCGCGCCCAACGTCGTGAGCGTCGATAAGCGGCTAACCCTGGAGATCGCCTTTGACGCGACCAAGTCCGCGTTCGGCGAGTAGGCTGCCCGGCGGAACCGTGGGGCGGGAGCGTGTTCGCGCTTGTTCTTTCAGCCGAACTTCCCGCCAGCCGCCGACCAGAGGGCCAGTCCGACTGCCTGAGCCTTCCAGTCTGCGCCCAGGACAGCCGCCCGCTCGCGTAGCGCCTCGGCGTATCGAACATAGTAGGGGACGGTGAACTTGGGCTCGCCAAGCTGACGGACCGCCGCGCCCACCAGCTCGTCGAGGAAGGGGTAGAGGTCTGGGCAAAAGGCGGCCAGCGCGGCGGAGGCGGTGGCCGCCCCAACTCCAGCCAGCTTCGCCAACCGCACAACGGGGAGGCGGGGGTCCGGGGCCATCTCGAACGCCTCCATGGTCGCGGTGCGAACGTCGGCATCGCGATTGCTCTGGACGAGCGCCAGATTTCGGGCGCGCCATTCGCCGCGCGTCATCTTCCATCGTGTGAGGCGAACCAACTCCGCGCGCTCCAGGAACGGCGGCGACCGGTCGGCGATGGACCGGGGCAGCTCGCCGCGATACCAGTCGTCCAGCTCAATCAATCCGGCAATGTGCTGTGCCGCGACGACGGAAGGGTATTGCTCGAGCGCCGCGGTCCAGCGCTCGGGATCCGGCTCGCTCCACAGCTGTTGCGCGTCCGCGATGCTCATTTCCAAGACCTCGTCCACAAAGTAGAATACCCACCATGACGCTGGATGAGTATCTCGCTGTCCCGTACCTGCTGACGATGGAATCCGTGTGTAGAGCGGACGGCGAGTGGGTGCGGCGGGCGAGCTATCCGGAGCTGCCCGATTGTGTCGCCGAAGCGGATACCCCGATCGAGGCGATCGAGCAGGTCGACGAATTGCGCAGGCGTCTGATCGTGGAGATGCTGGGCCGAGGCGACCCGATCCCCGTGCCACGGCCCCCACTGGTCTCCGCGGTCCGTCCGCTGGACCCCGACCGCCTCGAGTTCGCTCGCTGGCTCGTCCAGCAGCGCCGGCTCACGGACGAGTCGACCGGGTAGCGACTCTCGCGGCGGGCCGAGCGGCCGGCTTGGCGTCGCCGAACCCGTGGATGGAGCGACACGTCGTGGTCACGCCCATTACGTTGCATCCCAGCTTCGGGCACCAGACGCTGACCGGATGAAGAGCCCGCGGTTCGCGAGTCTCAGGGCACGCCTGCTCCTGCTCATTGCAGGGGCAATGGCCCCGATGATCTTGTTCGTTCTCGTGACGGGCGCTACACAACGCCAGGTTGCCTTCCAGCAGATCCACGATCAGGCGCTGCGTGAGGCCCAGTTCGTTGCCGGGGAACAGGCCCGCCTTCAAGACTCGGCCCGAGAAACGCTCGCGGTCCTCGCGCAGCTCCCGGCCGTGCGAAGCGAGGATCGGGACGGATGCGCCGCCACGCTGGCGCGAATCCTGGCGCTAGAGACCCTGCCCTACGGAAACTTCGGTGTTGCCGATCCTTCTGGCGCAGTCATCTGTAGCGCCGTCGACGCGGGGCGCGACGTCAGCGTGGCGGATCTCGAGTACTTCCAGCGGGCCGCGACGACTGGGCAGTTCTCGGTCGGCGAATATCGCGTGAGTCGGTTCACCGGACAACCGTCACTGACCTATGCGTATCCGCTGCTCGATTCAGACGGCGCAACGAGCATGATTCTCTTCGCCACGATGAACCTCACGTGGCTCGGCGGCGCTGCCGCCAAATCTTCGCTTCCGGACGATGCGACGCTGAGCATCGTCGACCGACGCGGCGTGATTCTCGCGCGATACCCCGACCCAGAGGGCATCGTGGGGGAGCAGGACGCCCGAGCTGACGCAACTTTCGCGCTCCTCGCGAACCAAAACCGGGCAAAGCTCGAGGGCATCGGGCCGAACGGCACCGAACAGCTGATCGGCGCCGTTCCCACCACGAATGGGTCCGCGTACATCAGCGTCGCGATTCCCGCGGCGGGGGCAACGAGCGGGGCCGCGCGCATCCTCCTCACGGGGTTCCTCGCCGTCGCGGCTGTGGGGGTGGTGGCCATTGCCGCCTCCTGGCTTATTGCCGAGCTTGCGATCTTGCGTCCCGTTCGGTCCCTGGTGAGTGCGGCGCGACGCCTGGGCAGCGGCGACCTGGGTGCCCGAAGTGGGATCCCCTACAGCCTCGGCGAGCTGGGAGAGCTGGCGCAGGCCTTTGACCAAGCGGCCGAGGAGCTGAAAGACCAGAGCGAGCAGATGCGCCAGACGCAAAAGCTGGAGGCCCTCGGCCTCCTCGCGGGGGGCATCGCTCACGACTTTAACAATCTGGTCACCGGCATCATCGGATTCAGCGGCCTCGTTCTCGCCAAGCTCCCAAGCGATGACCCGCTCCACACGTTTGTCGACCAGATCCAGGCGGCGGGTGAGCGCGCGGCAAACCTTACTCGCCAGCTCCTCGCGTTCAGCCGCCGGCAGCCCCTCGAGCCCCAGGTGCTCGACCTCAACACGGTCGTCGCTGAGCTGGAGCACCTGCTGCGCCGCGCGATCGGCGAGGACATCGAGCTGGTCACGCAACTCGACCCCGAGATCGGCAACATCGAGGCGGATCGCGGCCAGATCGAACAGGTGCTCGTGAACCTCGCCGTGAATGCCCGCGACGCCATGCCCCAGGGTGGGAAGATCACCATCAAGACGGGGACCGCGGTCCTCAGCGAGGAGTACGTGCGCCAGCATGAAGGCGCGCAGGTGGGCCATCATGTGATGCTCGCCGTCACGGATACCGGAATCGGGATGGACGCTGAGACGCAGAAGCGAATCTTCGAGCCCTTCTTTACCACCAAGGAGCCGGGGAAGGGGACCGGCCTGGGGCTCTCGACGGCGTACGGCATCGTCAAGCAGAGCGGCGGGACGATCTGGGTCTACAGCGAGCCCGGCCACGGCACCACGTTTCGCATCTACCTGCCCCGGGTCGACCGGCCGGTCACCATGGCCGGACGGCAGGGGGCCCCGGAGCGGCTACCCGAAGGAACCGAGACCGTCCTCCTCGTCGAAGATGACAAGATCGTGCGGACGTTCGCCACGACGGTCCTGCAGTCTCTCGGCTACCACGTGTATGTAGCGTCGAATGCCATGGACGCGCTCGCCATCCTGTCCCGTCGCCAGGACTCGATCGACCTCTTGATCACGGACCTGGTGATGCCCGGGATGGGCGGGCGCGAGCTCGCAGAGAAAGTGACAGCGCAGCGCCCCGCGATCCGGGTCCTCTTCATGTCGGGGTTCGATCCCGAAACACGCATCGGTCAGCGCGCTGTGCCGTATGGCAAAGTGTTCCTCGCTAAGCCCTTCACGGACCTGGCGCTTTCGCAGAAGGTGCGGGAGGCCCTCGTCGGGTAGCGGGATGCGGGGCTACGTCAAGCCCTCGGCGTGGGTCCCTAGGTACTCCGCGATGATCTCCTCGAACGGGACTTCACGCTCGGCGCCAACCGGGATCTCGGGATTGTCCAGCGAGTCGATGTAGCGCACCTGGACGTTGATACTTCCCGGGAGCACTCGCTGCACTTCCGCGATGCTGCCGTCCGATAGGGTGTACTGCGCGCCGGGCTTCAGGTGGCTGGGGTTCATGAGACATACTCCGCGCGGCAGGGTGACCGGCTGATGATACACGTGGGCCCGCCGCTTCGCGGTGACGGATGACCCATCTCATGCCGACGATCGGGGAGCGACAGCGTATTACCGGGCTGGATCGATGGGCGGCTTGGCTCGGCGCAACCGTGTCGGGCGCCTCGCTCACGCTGGTCCTCGTCGCGGACTTCGGATGGTTTGGTCCGCTCCTCGCTGGCGCCGCTGTCAGCATTGTCGCGGTGGCTACGGCGCTGTGGTGGCGACCGCCGATCGATCCTCGGGGCTTTCGCCCGGGCCACGACGCGGCAATCGCCGCCGCAATCCTGGCGGTCGGCTGCGCTCTCATCGCCCCGGGATCCGAAAACATCGTCGGGCCGCGCGATCCAGCGGTGTACGTCGCCACCGGCTTCGCGATCTCGCGCTGGGGTGGAACGACGATCCACGATCCCGCCCTCGCCGAGCTGGCGTCCGGTCTGCGTCCAACCGAGGTGAACGATTGGTTCTTCGAGAACGTCCTCAACCACGCGCGCATCCGGTTCCCGACGCAGCTGTTCATCCGCGACCTCGACGGCGGGACCGTGGAGGGCGGCTTTCTGCCCGTTCTCCCCGTGTGGATCGCGCTGGCGGCCAGTGTGGCCGGAGTCGAGGGGGCGCTGCACGTCTCCGGCGCATTCGGGGCCCTCGCCCTCGCGTACGCGATGTTGGCCGCCGCGGCGACGTGCGGCCGTCGTACCGACCCCCGGCCGTCATGGGCTATCGTTGGCGTCCTCCTCGCCACCTCGTTTGCCCAGGTGTGGTGGGCGCGCGAGCCAATGGCGGAGCCGGTGCTGGGCGCCTTTACATGGATCAGCGCCTGGAGTGTCATTCGGTGGCGAACTGAAGGGTCGAGTCGATGGGCGGGGTTGGCCGCGCTCAGCGCCGCCGCGGCCCTCCTTGCTCGGGCGGACGGTGTGCTTCTCGTGCTCGCGGTCGGGCTCCTCGCACAGGGTAGTCCGAACGACGGGCGCCGATGGTTGGCATTGATCGGCGGCGCCGGCCTCGTCGCGGCGATTGCCCATTATGCGCTCGTCGCGCCCATCTACGTGGCGACCACCTACAGCGGCTTCACCGCGACTCGCGGAGCGATCGGCATCGCGGCGGCCGCGGGTCTGGTCGCCGCGATCGTGGCTACGCGGTCGGCAGGCTGGAGGCTGAGAGACCTCCCGTCCCGCCACGCTCGGGCGTGGCTTGGAGCGCGCAGAGGTGTGGCGCTCGCGGTCGCCGTCGTTGGCCTGGGCGCGGCGCTGATCGGCGTGGCGCCGAACGCAGGCCGCGACCCAACCGAGGGCGCCGGGTCACCCATCGCCTGGGTGGCCGGGTATGTACCCTGGCCGATCCTCGTTCTCACGGCCATCGGGCTTGCTGTGACCGGCTGGCGCGGCGCCCCGCGCCAGCTCATGCCCGTCCTGATCATTGCCGGTCTGCCGGCCCTGCTGTATCTTCCGGACCCGCTCGTGACGGGCGACCATCCGTGGATGGTACGCCGGCTGGTACCAGCCGTCGTGCCGCTCATCGCGATGCTGGCCAGCGTCGGCGCCACCGCTCTGTGGCGCGCGCCGGGCTGGTCCGACGCCGCGGCTGGGTCTTCTTCCCCTGAGACGGGCGGCGCTCTCGTGGGCTCCGCAAACCGACAGCCACGCGCCCTGGCGGCCGTGGCGCGCGAATGGTGGACCGGGGCGCGCGTGCTCGGATGCCCGCTCGCGGCGATCCTCTTCGGGCTGGGCGTGGCGATGGGCGTCGTTCAGGACCGCGACTTCGTCGGTCCGCGCCACGCTTCCGGGACGATAGCGGCGCTCGACGCGATTGCCAGGGCGGTCGAGCCGGGCGCCGTAGTCGTCTTCTCCGCCGGTCCCACAGGGATCCACGCGGCGCTCCCACTCGACCTCGATCTCGGCGTCGACGCCTTCGCTCTCCCGACTGGCGCGCTGACGCCCGCCATTTCCGCGTCCATGGCACGACTGGCGGCGAATGGACGGCCGATCTACTGGGTCCAGGAGGGCGGCATCACCCCGACGCTCCCGCCAGGGGTCACGGCGGCGCGCGTCGCCGAATTCCACCTCCGATACCGATCTGCAGACAATGGTCCCGTCCCCCCGCCGCTGCGCTTCAAGCGCGTCGACGATCTCGTGGTCCTCGACCGGCTCGTTTTTCGCGACTAGCGATAGGATGAGAACGACTTGGGGACCGGGGTTCCGTAGGTTGTGAAGGTGATCGGCGTGGGGGGAGCGGCCTGGGTCGCGATGACGGTGTATGGCGTGTCGCTGGAATCGCCGCTCAGACTGTCGACCACCACGGTGTACGTTCCCACGCCGAGATTCGTCACCGGAACCACCTCATCCTGCGTCCCGCCATTGTCGGACGAGCCGTACAGAGATCCGTCGGGGCCGTAGACGGTCAGCTCGTAGTCGCCAGCCAGGTTGGTGAGCGTGACGGTGAAGTCGGTCGTGTCCGCCACGTCGAGGAGCCACGTGTGCTGCGTTGAAGGGTCCGTCAGCGCGGCCTGAAACGGCGTGTTCATGCCCATCGGGCATCCCGAGTCTGAGGGCTGTGTGCAGTCGTCCTGGGCCTCCGCCCTCGGATCGGCAATCAGCACCGCGTTGGCGAACATTCCGATGGCGAACGCGCTCAAGCCAGCCAGGACAGCGAGACGAGCGGACAGTGAGCGTGGGAACGGCGAGGACATGGAGTTCTCCTGAGCCAGTGGTTTGGATTCCGTACCATTACCTGCCCACGGAGTCGGTTCGGGGCCGGCGGCTGACGTGGTTCAGCCCAGGTGGGCAGTTCCCTATTGTAACGGTGGAGTATCGCAAAGTCCCGCGGGCCCTGGGCCCCGCGACGCGTCACATCGCTGTACCAAGCGTCGCTATCGCACGTCCCACTGCTCGGCGTTCCAGGCTGGCGTCGCCTGGGACCCGCCAGCCCCGACGTTCAGGAGTCGATTCCCGATCATGATGGGTCCGGCATTGTAGAAGAGGCCGATGGGGATCACCTGGTCCGTCATGTGGTGGACGATTTGTGCCAGCACCTGTTCGCGATCGGCCTTGGGGACGGTGACGTAGAAACGCTCGATCAGCGCGTCCAGCTCGGGGTTCTGGTAGCGCATCCGGTTGCCACCGCGGTACTGGTTCTCCGGCAGCGCAGACTCCGGGCCGTAGTAACGGGTCAGCGAGTCGGGCGTGAGGTCATTGGGCTGGCGGACCTCCTCGAACGCGGGGAAGTTGGCCCGGTACTCCCGATCTGCTGCGCGCTGGCGCGGGACGACGACCGGGTCGACGGACACGCCCAGATGCTGCCAGTTATCGGCAATCGAGAGCATGGTCTTCTCCTGCAGGTCGTCCCCGCCCGTGGTTCGGATCTCGAGCCCCAGCCGCTGTCCGGCAGCGTCGTGAAAGAAGCCATCGCCTCCCTTGGCGTAGCCCAGATCCTGCAGCGCATCGCCCGCTTTGCGCACGTCGAAGTCGTACTTCACGATGCTGGTCGAAATCACGTTGAACTCCGCCGTATTTGGCGAAACGTAGCTATGCGCCACGGCGCTCTGCCCCGCCTGAAGGGTGTCAACCATGGCCTGCCGATCGATCGCTTCGATGAGGGCGCGCCGGAATCGGACGTCCGTGACGATTGGCGGAGTCGGGTTCAACATCTGTGGATAGGCCGCGAGCCAGCTATTGAGAGAGACGGCCATCTTGCCATCGGGCCACTGATCGCGCACCTGGGTCGCCTGCTCGAGCGAAAGGCCGCGGCCCATCGTCAGCTCCACTTCGCCGGCGAGGATGCTGGCGATGATGGCGTTCGGGTCGGGAATGAATCGCAGCTCCACCTCGTCGATCTTCGGCCGCCCCAGGATGTAGTTCTGATTCGCGACCAGGATGGCATAGCTGCTGCGGGAGAAGTCGCGGAGCTTGAACGGGCCGGTTCCGACGAAGTCCTGCGTCCAGTAGGGCACCTGGGTGAAGTTGGCCTTGTCGTCCGTGTAGGCGTGCTCCAGGAGGTGCTTCGGCAGCGGCACGGCAAAGTTGTAGGTGAACATCGCGTCGGCCTGGATGAATGGCTTGGACCAGCGCACGATCACGGTTGACGGGTCAGGCGTATCGACGCCGTCGATGCTGGCGTAGGCGGCGTTTCCCAGCGCGGGAATGTCTCGATCGGTCCCCACCTGAACGGTGAACGCGAGGTCGTCGGAGGTCACGGGTGTGCCATCATGCCAGAGTGCGCCGGCTCGGATCTTCCACGAGGTCTGCATCCGACCGTCGGGGAAGAGCTGCCACTGCCCGTTGTCGATCGACGGCACTGCCTGAGCGAGCTGTGGCCGCAGGCTGCCCTTGTCGTCGGGCTCGGTCAGCCCAGCGTTCACAAGCTGCTCGAGGGCGTCGACCCCGGGGATTCCTCCCGAACCGGCCCGGCTCACCGCGTAGCTGAATGTGGTCGGATCGCCCATGATCGCTGCGACGACGCGCTTTGGGCCGGTCGACTGGGCCGGTGCGCCGGTCGCGGCGCCGCCGGTCGACGGGACACTGCTCGGAGTCCCGCAGCCTGCAACGAGGAGGAACATGAGACTCGTGAGCAGCGCGAGTCGACGACGTGGAAGCTTCTCCATCGGCCCCTCAGCGAAAACCCGCCCGCATGCGCAGCGCGGTCGACCTTCGATCTGATGGTAAGGGTCCCGGGCCGGCCGAGTCAACGGACGATCGACGCGCGTGATAGGCTGAAAAGAGACCCAGCAGCGAGAGCGCCACACGGGGTGGGAGGACCAAATGGTGAAACAGGTCTTCGCGGGAGTAGCCGCCGGCGCGGTTGGCACGGTGGCCCTGAACGTCAGCACGTCCATCGATATGGCCTGGCGGGGACGCCCGCCCAGCGAGGTGCCCGCTAAGGTCGCGGACAAGATCGCCGGGAAAGCGGGTTTGCGCCTGGTGACGGACGAGGAGGCGTCGCATCACGAGCAACGTCGCTCGGAAAAAGTGAAGAACCGTCGCGAAGGGTTGGGCGCGCTGATGGGGTATGGAGTCGGTCTTGCGCTCGGAGCTCTTTACGGCTCAGCGCGCGCGATCGTGCGGGACGTGCCCATCCCAGCCGCGGGCATCCTTCTCGGCGGCGCGGCGATGGCCGCGAGCGAGGTGCCGGCCACAACCCTCGGCGCGACTGAGCCATCCGAGTGGGGATTGGCAGGTTGGACCGCCGACGTCGTCCCCCATCTGATCTACGGGTTGAGCACCGCGCTCGTCTACGAGGCGCTCGCCGCCTAAGGGCGACCGCCCGCGCGGCGCCGCCCAGTCACCACTCGCGGCTGCGGCCGTCGTCGATGCACGCGCCGGGCGTCATCACCATGCGGAGGAAGTTCTCGCCCACCGGTGGACTTACGAGATGGGACAGCCAGTGCTCGCGGTGCCCCTCGGGAATGCCAAGGGCGGTGGAGATCGAAAGATGGATCAATGCATCGTCCGGACTGATCCCGAAATTCAGCATCCAGCCGCCTGGCCCGCGTAGGCGCCCGGCGCTGTCGGTCCGGAGGATCCGACAGTCCGGATCCCCCCGGTATCGATCGAGAACCGTGCTCCGAAACCAAACGGGGAGGAGGTCGTACTTGCCGGCGTCAATCGCCCGCTTGACGAGCTCGCGATAGTTCGGACTTTCCGTAGCCTGCATGGGCATCCTTTCACCGGAGTTCGAATACCGGGGGCTTTGCGATTCTACCGCGTGACCGTTTTCTGCTTCATTCTCCGACAGTGTAGTATCCAGCGTTCGCGCGACGCGCGTGGGTCGTGCGTCAGGGCGAACCCGCGAGGCTTACCGCCCCGTTTCGGCGCCGAAAGGGCATAGGCATGCCGATCGAGATCAAAGTCGGAACCACCGGGCTGACGATCAGCCAGGACCGCACGTTCATGGTGACCGACGAACGCGGCGAGATCGAGCCCGCCAGCGAGCAGGGTGTCTTCGCCGGGGACACGCGGTTCGTCAGCTTCTACAAGCTGTACATCAACGAGGAGCGCTGGAATCTCCTCACGTCGAGCCCCGTGAGCTACTACGCCGCTCGTCTGCACTTTGCCAACCCACCGATCTCAACGGAAGATGGCGAGATCGGAACCAACCAGGTGGGACTGACGGTGACCCGGACGGTTGGCGATGGAATCCACGAGGATCTCGATCTCGTCAGCTTCGCCGACCACCAGGTCCGCTTCCAGCTTCAGGTGGCGTTACTCTCGGACTTCGCGGACCTCTTCGAGGTCAAAGGACACCGATTTGTTCGCCGTGGCCGCACCACGACGCGCTGGTACCCCAGTCGGGCGCAGCTGGTCACGTCGTACAGCAATCGCGACTTTCACCGGCGTTTCATCTACCGGCTGTTGAACTGCGATTCAGAGCCCGACTACGCGAATGGGCGGGTCGTATTCGAGGTTACGTTATCGCCAGGGGAATCATGGCACGCGTGCGCGCACTACGTCCTGGTAGAGGGCGGCAGAGCGCGCCAACCGCTCTATACCTGCCACGCGATCGCGAACACGGGCGACACCGCGATGGACCGGCTCCAAACTGACTGGCGGGCGATGGCAACGCGGTTGAATTCCAGCAACGAGCACGTGTATCGCGCCTACACTCAGTCCGTCGAGGACATGGGCGCCCTGAGACTCTATGACGAGGATTTTGCGCCGGACGTGTGGCTCCCGGCGGCCGGCGTCCCGTGGTTCGTGACGATTTTCGGCCGGGACACGCTGATTGTCAGCATGCAGAATATGCTGATCTATCCCGCCCTGGCACGCGGAGCCCTGGCGAAGCTCGCCGAATACCAGGCGACAGAGTTCGACGACTGGCGCGACGCCGAGCCCGGGAAGATTCCCCATGAGCTGAGGGTCGGCGAGCTGGCCCACTTCCACAAAATCCCTCACACCCCCTACTACGGGACGGCCGACGCCACCATCCTCTATCTCATCGTGCTGCACGAGGCGTGGAAGTGGATCGGGGACACTGCGCTGCTTCGTGAGCACCGGCAGACCGCGCTGCGCTGCCTCGAATGGATCGATCACTGCGGGGACGTCGACGGCGATGGATTCCAGGAATACCGCTCGCGCTCGCCGCAAGGATATGAAGACGTGGGATGGAAGGACGCGGGCGACGCCATCGTCTACCCGGACGGGCGAATGGTCAGGCAGCCGAAAGCCCTCTGCGAGCTCCAGGGATATGTGTTCGACGCCAAGCGGCGCATGGCCGAGGTCTTCGACGTGCTGGGCGAGCCGAAGCGGGCCGAGCGGCTCAGGGCGGACGCCGCCGAGCTCAAGCGGCGATTCGACCAGGCGTTCTGGTGTGAGGACATCGGCTTCTACGCATTCTGCCTAGACCCGGAGAAGCAGCCCGTGAAGACCATCGCGTCCAACGCCGGCCATTGTCTCTGGAGCGGAATCGCACTGCCCGAGCGCGCCGAGCGCGTCGTGCGCCGACTCATGCAGGACGACATGTTCAGCGGATGGGGAATCCGCACGCTGACGTCCCTCAACCCCTCCTACAACCCTTTTTCGTATCAGCGTGGGTCGGTCTGGCCTCACGACAACGGAATCATTGCGCTGGGATTCAAGCGCTATGGATTCTCGGAGGAGGCGAACCGGGTCGCCCGCGACATCTTCGAGGCCGCGCGCTACCATGCCAGCTATCGACTGCCCGAGCTGTATAGCGGGCTTCCACGACGGACGACCAGCTACCCGGTCCAATACGCCGGAGCGAACATCCCGCAGGCCTGGGCGGCGGGGTCTATTTTTCACCTGGTCCAGGCGATCCTCGGGCTGCGAGGAGACGCGCCGGCCGGCAAGCTCTACGTCGCTCCAACGCTGCCGCGCTGGCTTCCCGACCTCGAGCTGTGCGGGTTGCGGATCGGACAAGCGCGGGTGAGCCTGCGATTCTGGCGTGAGGAGGACGTCAGCCGCTGGGAAGTCATCGAGCAGGACGGCCCCATCGAGATCGTAGAACAGGCGTGGGCGCCCGAAGCCCCCGCGACGACGGGGGCGCCGGGATGAGCCCCGAGATCGGCGCGCGCCCGGATGCGCCTCTCGACGACCTCTCGGACACCGGCCGCGCCCGAAAACGGGAAGAGCAAGCGGCCGTCCGGGCGCATCCGAATCGTCGCGCGAAAGGGCTCGTGCTCGTCAATACGGGGAATGGCAAGGGAAAGACCACGGCCGCCTTGGGCGTCCTCCTCCGCGCGTGGGGGCGCGGGATGCCGGTCGTCATGCTCCAATTCATCAAGGCGAAGACGGCGAATTGGGGCGAGATTCGGGCTGCGCGCAAGATGGGCGTCGAGATCATCCCCCTCGGCGACGGCTTCACCTGGACCAGCAAAGACATCGATCGCGATCGCGCGCTGGCGCAGGAGTGCTGGCGCCAGTGCCGCGAGCGCATCGAGAGCGGGCAGTACGATATCGTCATCATGGACGAGATGACGTACTGCTTCAAATTCGGCTGGCTCGACGTCCAGGAAGTCATCGGCGTGCTCCGGACTAGACCAGAGGGCCAGCACGTGATCATCACCGGCCGGGACGCGCCGCCAGAGCTGATCGAATTTGCCGATCTGGTGACGGAGATGCGCGAGATCAAGCATCCATACCAGTCTGGGATCAAAGCGCAACCGGGGATCGAGTTTTGACCCAGCGCCGCATCGTGCGGAATCTGGTCACCCGGTCGGATGGCAAGCTCGTCAACGTCGCGCGCAAGCGCGGTCAGCTCTTCGTTTGCGCCATGGGGTGCTGCTGCGGCGACACGGTCCACGGCGCGGCGCCGGTCCCCACCGACCTGTACCACGCCGAGTGGGAGCGGCGACGCCTCCGGCCGCACGTGCACCTCTCCATCGGTGGCTGCCTGGGGCCCTGCACCCTGGCGAACGTCGTCATGCTGCTGTTCGACGGTCGGCCTATCTGGTTTCAGTCGTTCAATAGCGAGCGGCTGGTTCTGGATCTCTACGACTACATCGAGAGCATGGTCGCCGCGCAGGCCTATCTGCCCCCCCCGCCGGAGCTGGCCCATCTTCAGTTCAACGCCTTCGGCTGGGACGCCGATGGCCACGCGCACCCCATGGTGGCGTCGCACGCGGCGGGCGACGGCCCCGGCGGGTTTGTCTTCCTGACGCACGCGGACACCGACCTTCTCGCCTTGTCGCGGGTCGTCCCGTCCCTCGGACCCGAGTTCCCCGCGGTTCGCGGGTTCAACATCGCCCATCTGAAGGATGAAGCAGACGCGCGAGCGTTCGTGGATGCCGTGGTGCCGGGCGCCGACGTGGTCATCCTTCGGCTGCTGGGTGGGAGATCGAGCTTCCGGGGCGGATTCGAGCGCGTGGTGGAGCGGGCCGGCGAGGACGACCAATGGCTGGTTTGCCTTCCCGGAACCAGTACGCTCGATCCGGAGCTGACGGCCGCCTCGAACGTCGGCGCCCCCGTCGCACACGAAGCGCTGGCGTATCTCCAGCTCGGCGGGCTGAAGAACGCGGAGCACATGCTCCGCTTCCTCAGCGATCACCTGTTGACCACGGGCTTTGGCTATGACCCGCCGGAGCCACAGCCACGCCACGGCGTCTATTACCGGTCGCCGGACGAAGACGGCGGGACACCCGGCGCTCCCGTGGTCGGAATCCTCTTCTATCGATCCCACGCCCTGTCTGGAAACACCGAGTTCGTCGATGCGCTGATTGGCGAGGTTGAGCGGCGGGGCGCCCGCGCCATCGCCGTTTTCACCTCCTCACTCCAGGATGACGGAGACGAGACGGATGAGGAGGTCGGGCGCGTCCCAGCCGCGCTCCGCTACTTCTTGGAAGACGGGCGCGCATCCATCGACGTTCTCCTGACGACGACGAGCTTCGCCGCTGGCGTTGCGGATCACACGGCGAGCGCGGCGGACCCATTCGCGACGCTCGGCGCGCCGGTGGTACAGGCCGTCGCCGCCTCGACCTGGCGCGACCAGTGGGAGGATTCGACGCGCGGCCTCTCCCCGGTCGACACGGCCATGAACGTGGCTATCCCGGAGCTAGACGGACGGATCATCGGCCCGCCGGTGAGCTTCAAAGTGCATCCACCGACCCTCAGCGGCGGGGCGATTGAGTCACCAGGTCAGCTCTACGGGCCCAATCACGACGGCGTCGTGCGCGCGGTCGGCTTCGCTTTGCGGATCGCGGCGCTCCGGCGCAAGCCGAGGAAGGAAAAGCGGATCGCCGTGATCATCACGAACGCCAACGCCAAAGCATCGCGCGTTGGCGCCGCGGTGGGGCTCGACACGCCCGCCTCGGTCCTCCGGATCCTCGAAGCGATGCGGCAGGCGGGCTATTCGGTGGGCGAGCTTCCGGAATCGGGCGATGCCCTGTTGCACCAGCTCATCGAGCGGGGGTCGTACGATCGCGAGGTGCTCACCGCGGACCAGCTCCGCCATATGCCGGTTCACGTGGCCGCGGCGACGCACGCGCGCTGGATCGCCGAACTACCCGAAAATCGCCGGGCCGAGACGACTGACCAGTGGGGGCCACCGCCGGGCGCGTATTACGTCGACGGCGAGCGCATTGCCCTCGCGGGCCTCGTCTGCGGAAACGTCTTTGTGGCGATCCAGCCTCCTCGAGGGTACGGCATGGATCCGTCCGCCATTTATCACGCGCCGGACCTCCCCCCGCCGCATCCCTATCTCGCGCTCTATCGATGGCTGAGCGAGTCCATCGACAACGGCGGATGGGGCGCAGATGCGATGGTCCACGTGGGCAAGCACGGTACCCTCGAATGGCTTCCGGGGAAGAGCGTCGGGCTCTCCAGCGCGTGCTACCCGGACCTCATGCTCGGCGACCTGCCGCTCGTCTATCCCTTCATCATCAACAACCCAGGTGAGGGGGCGCAGGCGAAGCGGCGCGCCCACGCGGTGCTCGTGGACCATCTCACGCCGCCGATGACGACGGCGGAAGGATACGGCGAGGTCGAGGAGCTGAGCCGTCTCGTCGACGAGTACTACCAGCTCGAGCAGCTCGACCCCGAAAAGCTGCCGCTCCTTCAGCAGCAGATCTGGGATCTCATCAAGCGCGCGCGGCTCGATTCGGATCTGGCGCTGCTGCTGAATCGGGACTCCGCCACCCACACGCACCCCTGGGACCCGCAGGCCCACGAGGACGGCGTGCCCTATACCATCTCCGACATGGGCGCCCGGGACTTCGCCCACCTCATCGAAAACGTCAACGGCTACCTGTGTGAATTGACGAGCGCGCAGATTCGCGACGGACTTCACACCCTCGGTCAGCCGCCGGCGGGCGCGCAGCTCATCGATACCCTCCTCGCCTTGGTGCGTTTGCCCAACGCAGGGGTCCCGAGCTTGCGCGACGGAGTCGCCCGGTGGTTCGGGCTCGACCTCGCGCACGTCCTCAGCGACCTGGGCGCCCGAGTCGCGTGGCCCCGCCCCGAATCGTCGCAACCTGGCCCCGCGACGGACCCAGGCGACCTCGAGCAGCGTCGACGCGGCGATGGAAGCCCGTCTCCCATTGCCGATCTCGAGGCAGCTGTCGGGCGGGCCCTTCCCACGAATGCGGACGTGCTCGAAGCGATCGATCTGATCGGGCGACGGCTCCTCGAGGCGCTTGCCGCGGCTGAGTTCAACCCCGGCGCCATCGAGCCCACGATGCACGCTTCGCTTGGTGGCGTCATGCGCGCGCGTCCCCAGGCCCTCGGCGGCGACGAGGCTCGCGGGGCGGATAGCGCCGCGGCGTCCATCGCGACGACGCTGCGCTTCGCGTGCGAAACGCTCGTGCCCAATCTCCGACGGACGGATGAGGAGATCGAGAACCTTCTTCGTGCTCTGGAGGGCGAGCATGTGCCCCCGGGGCCCAGCGGCGCGCCAACCCGGGGCATGGCGCACGTCCTGCCAACGGGCCGAAATTTCTTCACGGTGGACCCGCGCAGCTTGCCGAGCCTCGCCGCGTGGACCGTCGGGAGCCAGCTCGCCGACGAGCTGCTCCGTCGCCATCTGGACGAGGAGGGACGATACCCGGAGTCGGTCGGCATCTCGGTCTGGGGGACGAGTCTGATGCGCACCCACGGCGACGACGTCGCGGAGGTCATGGCGCTCATCGGGGTACGGCCGCGCTGGCAGCCCGAGAGTCGCCACCTGGTCGGCTTCGACGTGATTCCCCTCGATGAGCTGGGGCGCCCCCGCATCGACGTCGTCTGCCGGATCTCGGGCTTCTTCCGGGACGCGTTCCCCGATCTGATCGCGCTCCTGGATCGGGCGTTCCGCACGGTTGCCGCGCTGGACGAGCCGGTCGAACAGAATGCCGTCCGAAGGCACGTCCTGGCGCAGACGGAACGTCTGGTGGGCGGCGGCGCCAGCCCGGAGGAGGCGGCGCGCCGGGCCGCGTACCGCGTCTTCGGATCACCTCCGGGGGCCTATGGAGCGGGCATCCTTCCGTTGATCGACGAGCGCAACTGGCAGACAGACGCGGACCTCGCCGAGGTCTACGTGAACTGGGGCGGGTTCGCGTATGGAGTCGACGTGGACGGGGTGGACGCGCGGGCCGAGTTCCGCGCCTCCCTTGCATCGGTCGACGCCGCCGTGAAGAACCAGGACAACCGGGAGCACGACATCTTCGACTCCGACGACTATTTCCAGTACCACGGCGGCATGATCGCCGCCATCCGCGCGGTGTCGGGCGTGAACCCGCGTCGGTATTTCGGGGATAGCGCCGACCCCCAGCGCCCGCGCGTCCGCGACCTTCGCGAGGAGTCGGCGCGCGTCTTCCGGACGCGAGTCGCGAATCCGAAGTGGATCGCGTCGATGAGGCGACATGGCTACAAGGGCGCGCTCGAGCTGGCCGCGACGGTCGACTATCTCTTCGGTTACGATGCGACGGCCGGCGTCGTCGCCGACTGGATGTACGCGCGCGTCGCCCAGGCGTACGCGCTGGACGGCGAGACGCAGCGGTTCTTGCGGGACGCGAACCCGTGGGCGCTCCGGGACATCGCGGCGCGCCTGCTCGAGGCGATGGACCGGCGTCTTTGGCGCGACCCGTCCCCCGATCTCCGCGACGCGCTCCAGGCGGCCTATCTCGCCGCGGAATCCGACGTGGAGGCCCGATCGAGCGCTGGGCGGGGCGTGTCACCCACTCCCGTCGCGAAGACGTGACGCGTCGCGCGTCGGTGCGCGCCTAAAAGGTCGGGCTCTCCTCGGGGATCTCGAAGGCCTGGATCACAAAGCCGATGAGGCTGTACTGGCCCATCAGCGTGACCAGCTCGATGAGCTGGCGCTGGCCCAGCGCCTTCAGCGCCTGGTCGAACTGCTCTTTCGGAAGCGACTTCGTCCGGCTCAGGGTCCGGACGGTGTCGACGATCACCCGCTCTCGCGGCGTTAGCGCGTCCGTCGGCCCCTGCTGGCGGAGGACCTCGACCGCCTCCTTCCGCGTGCCGGCGTTCTGCGCGCGAACTTCATGGCGAGCCCATGCGAACCGGGCGCCCATCTCTCGGACGGTGGCGAGAATGATGAGCTCGCGGTCGGGCGCCGGCAGCTCCGCCTGGTTTCGAAAGTACTCCTCGATTCGATCGACGCGATCCGCCAGTGTCGGGATGTTCATGAGGATCGACGAGGGCCCGCGCATGCCGCCGGTTCGGGCAGCGGCGATGCGGTCCCAAATCGCCTGGGCATCCGCGTTCAGCGAATCGCGGGTTGGAGCGGGCAAGCGGCTCACGACTCCTCCACCAAAACTCAATTGCGGCGCGTTAGACCCAGCGGGCGAAGCCCATGGCGCAGCCCGTGCCGGCCAGGGACCGGTAGCAGGGCACGTAGTCGATCAGCTCCATGTTGAGGTCCGTCTCCTCCAGCGCCCCGGCCACCACGATCCAATTTCGAATCTCGGACGTGCCGGAGTTGAAGTACTCGACGGGAAAACTCGTGAGGGAATCGCCGTCCTTCGCCTTCAGCGCGGCGACGATATTCTGGTCCAAGTCCTCTTCGATGACGAAGTGACTGAGCCCGCCGGAGGCGATTAGCGCGACGGTCGCGTCCTCCTCCCAAGACTCAATGGCGCGCCGCAGGGCCTTGCCGAGCGCGTAGCACCGTTTCAGCGTCGGCTGGTTGGGTGGGTAGTAGGTGTTGAGGAAAATGGGAACGTTGGGGATGACCTCGTCCTTCATCAGACGCCGATACACGTAGCTGAAGGCGTGGCCGACGCCGTGATCGCCGTGCTTCCCGCCGGGCAGGCGGCGCGAGTGAGCCGGGTCGAAATGCTCCTCGATGAGACAGTCGATAATGTGGCGCCCGAGAGCCGGCTGGCAGGGATTCGCCGTGCGCTGGGCGGGATAGCGGCTCAGCTCGGGGCGCGAGGCGCCGTATTCGCCGCCGATCCGGTTCGGGGGCGGCGGAACCGTGTCAATCGTCTCTCCCCAGTACACGCAGAGCGCGGGCATGTTGTCCTCGAGGAAGCATTCTTCCTGATCGTCGCCCAGGATGACCGCGACGTCCGGGTTCACCTCCTCCAGCGTGCGCGCCAAGACCTCGATGCTTTGCTGGCACGTGTTGAATCGATGCTGCGCCGTTTCCGGCGAAAGCTCCTGTTCGAAGTGGCTGGCCGCGCGCTCTTCCACCAGCTCGTCGAACCGATACGTCTTGCCGTGGAACCACAACGCGGGGTTGTTCTTGTCCGCCTCGGCGCGCCGCCACCACTCCTCCGGCGGCAGAGCGAGCTGCGGAGCATGGGAGCTGCCAATGCCTAAGACGACCTTTGCCATAGCCTAACCTCCGGAGGCGGCGGCGCCGCCCATGTGCTCGCATTCTACACGCCCTTGGCGCCCACTGCTCGCGACGGCGGCCCGCGCATCTCACGCGCCAACAATCGCGGAGGACTTGCCCTCACGCGTGCTCGCAAGGGCGCGCAGGGTCGATTCGTCCCGCCAGTAGTTGTGCCAATCGAGAGAGCTGGGCAGCACCACGTCGTTGCGCACGAAGATGTCGAAGTCGGCGGCTGCCGCGGGGTCCCGGATCACGTGGGGCGGGTCTCGCCCTTCCTCCACGTCGCGCACAGCGGCGAGCATGCGGCGGCGCATGGCGATGATCGCCTGGTCCGTGTAGCCCAGGTGCTCCTGCGTCCGATCGAAGATCGGCCCTTCGCCCTCGGTCGCGCAGGTGTCGTGCAGGACGAAGTTCTTGCCGAGACCGCTGAACGCCCATGTCTTCATGGATTCCCGGTCCTGAAGATAGCGATTCGCGCGGTTTCGCATCATGTGGTAGGTGTCGTCCACCTCCGTCTGCCCCCAGCGCCCGCGCGCGAGCGGCGTGCCGCGATTGAACCGGATCCCGTAGCGCCAGTGGTGCGTGTCGTCGATGGGCACGTGCCAGTTGACGCTGTACCCCTCGCTGTCGCCGGCGACGGCGCTGAAGTTTGGAAACACGAAGTTCGTGACGCGGACGTACGTGCGCTCGTCGTCAACCCGGCGCACCGCGTAGATCCGCACGCCGAAATTCGTGTCCTCCGTCTCGATGTACGGCGCGGTGACGCGCCGGTTCAGCGTCTGGTTCACGTCGCCGGGCACCGACAGGCGGTGGAGGAACGAGAGGTGCTGCGGGTCCACGTTCCCCTCGTTGCCCTGAAGATAGTTGCAATCCTGGAACACCTTGCTAGACGTGTAGAAGCCATCTGGCGCGTTGAGGAACTCATAGGCAGGGAGGATTGGCGCCTCGCCCGGGCCAAGATAGGCAAGGATGATTCCCGCCTTCTCCACGCACGGATAGGCGCGATGACGAATCCGCTCGAAAAACGTCGAGCCCGCGGGTTCGCCTGGCTGATCGAGACATCGCCCCCCAACGTCGAAGAGCCACCCGTGGTAGATGCATCGGAGGCCTCCATCTTCCAGACGGCCGTAGCTGAGATCGGCGCCGCGGTGCGGACAATGGAGCGCAAGGAGCCCGATCCGGCCCTCAGAGCGAAACAGGACAAGGTCCTCCCCCAGCAATCGGATCGGCAGCGGCGCGCCGCCATCCGGTAGCTCTTCGGAAAGGGCCACTGGCTGCCAGTAGCGCCGAAGGAAATCGCCTCCGGGTGTGCCGGGACCCGTCCGCGTCAGGGCATCGTTCTCTTCTCGCGTCAGCATGGCTCCTCCCCAATCCGCGCGTGCGCCGCTGGGGACGCATCCATCGCGCACCCAGCGGCGCCCTGCTCAGCTTCAGTTCAAATCCCACTCTTGCGCATTCCACGCCACCGCGCCCTGGGACACGGGGGTGACGTGGCTGACTCTGCCGCTCACGAGCATCGGCTCTGCGTCGTAGAAGAGATCCATCCAGACGACCTGGTCGGTGATGTGATGCACGATGTCTCGGCCGATGTCCATTCGCTGGTCCCAGGGGATCGTGGTGAAGTACGCGTCGACCATCGCATCGAGCGCGGGGTTCATGTACCTGGAGTAGTTCCGGCCCAGGTAGTTGGTCTCGGCCACCCGCGACTGGCTGGCGTAAAGATATTTGAACGGCTCGGTGTCGCTGGGCTGGCGCTCCATGTCGAAACCGGGAAACGTCGCGCGCCAGGCGAGATCGCGCTGTCGCTGGGGTGGGATGACGACCGGGTCGACGGCGACCCCCGCCTTCTGCCAGAAGTCGGCCATGGCGTACATGATCTTCGTGTTGATGTCGGTCGAGACGGTTCGGATCTCGACGGTCACCTTTTCCCCATTTGCTCCGTGATACATCCCGTCCGGTCCCTTCGACAGGCCCAGCGACTCGAGTAGCTGAGCGCTCTGCCGCTGATCGAAGTCGTACCGGATCGCCGCGGACTGCAGCTCTTTGAATTCGGGCTCGCTGGGGTCGAGGAAGAAGTGGGCAACCGGTGACGTTGCGCCCGGAAGGAGTGTGTCCGACATCTGCTGGCGGTCCAACGCGTGGTACAAGGCGCGGCGGAACCGGACGTCGCTGATGAGGAACGGGCTGGCGTCCATGAACTGCGGGTGGGCCACGAAGCGCTGACGGTAGCGGATCTCCATCGAGCCCGACCAGTGCTCTTTCACCTGCAGCGCCTGTTCCAGCGACAGATTCCGCGCTCCGAGGTTCATGTCGACGGCGCCGGCCATCATATTCGCCGCGAAGGTGTTCGAATCCTCGACGAATCGCACCTCGATCTGGTCCAGCTTGGGCCTGCCAAGGACGTACTGATCAAACGCGGCGAGCAGCATGTGGCTGCCCTGCGCCCATTCCTGCAGCCTGAAGGGTCCGGAGCCGACGAACTCCTGGCTCCACGCCGGGCTGTCGGTGAATGAGGCTTTGTCGCGAAGATAGGCGGGCTCCAGGGCGTGCTGGGCCATGGGCAGCACCAGGTTCTGAGAAAACATCGCGTCCGCCTGAATGAACGGCTGCTTCCAGCGGAGCACGACAGTCCTGCTGTCCGGAGCGGACACCGACTCGATCAGATCGAACTGCGCGTCGCGAAACTCGGGCAGGTCCCCGTCCTGCACGACCCTTGTGGTGAACCGAAGATCATCGGACGTGACCGGGGACCCATCATGCCACGAGGCGCCGGCGCGCAATCGCCACGTGGTCTCCATATGGCCGTCCGGGAAGAGCTTCCACAATCCATTCTCCACGGTCGGCACCGCCTCGGCGAGCTGCGGGCGGAGGGCCCCGACGTTGTCGGTCACGGTCAGCCCGGCGTTCACGAGCTGCTCGACCTCGGCTCCACCCGGAACCGACGGAGAAGAATCGATCTTGATACTGAACGTCCGGGGCTCGCCACGGATCGCGATCGTCACCTTGCGCGGCTCTGCGCCAGAGCCAGCCGCCTGCCCGCCGCTTCGCGAGGTGTCACGGGAAGCCGGTCCGGCGCACGCCGTGAGTGCAAGAAGAATCGCGAAGAGGACAGGACCGGATCGGATGAGACCACCCATGCTTCCCTCGCGTGACGGGCTCCGCGGCCGTACTTCGTGCATTGTATCGGGCATCCGGCGGACGAGCGCAGAGCCCGACGCCCGCGAGCCTCGGGCCTTGACGCTTGATATTAGTCTGTGCTAAATAAGGGCGCTTCTATCGACTAATGATCTGGATTCGCACCGACTTGGAGGGTGGAATGGAGTTCTGGCAGCGCTCGACCGTTCGCTGGCTCTTCGTCGTGGGAGGGCTCGTGCCCATGCTGGCCATGGCGACGATTGCCGTGCGCGCGCGTGGGCTGGATCAGGCGCCGAAAACGATGAACCGCGAGTACTGGATTCAGTCCGAAAACGTCGATTGGAACATCGTACGCACGGGCAGAGACATGATGACCGGCGACCAATTCGACGCGAAGGACACGACCTTCAAGGCGATCGTGTACCGGGCTTATACGCCCAACTGGGCTTCGCCGTTGCCCGACGATCCGAACGTTATCGGCGACAACGACGGCATTCCAGGCCCGACGATTCGGGCCAACGTCGGCGACACGATCGTCGTTCATTTTCGGAACGAGGATACGTACTACGGTCGCGCACACAGCATTCATCCTCACGGGGTGCGCTACACGGCGGCGTTCGACGGCGCGTATTCGGACGCGGACCCCGACAAGCCCGGAACCGCCGTGCCGGTGGGTGGCTCCTTCACATACACGTGGAGCGCAAGTTCGGACTCTGCGGGAATCTGGCCTTATCACGATCACGCGGCAGAGGGTCTGGACAATCAGGCAAAGGGGATGTTCGGCGCCATCGAGATCGTCGGTCCCAGGATAGCCGCCCCGACAAAGAATTCATCATGTTTTTCACTGGAATGGACCGGGATGCAACGGGGCTCGGACGCGACTTCGACGTCATCAACGGGCGCGCGTACATGGGGAATGTGCCGACTCCGCGAACGACCGTTGGCGATCGCGTCCGCCTTCGCGTGCTGGCTCTGGGAACCGAATTTCACATGGTCCACCTCCACGGGCATCGGTGGCAGACGCCTGCGGGACCCGAGGACTCGTCTCTGCTCGGGCCAAGTGGGTCGCTCACCATCGACTTTGTCGAGGACGAGCCGGGAACGTGGATGTTCCACTGCCACGTGGCCGAGCACATGGAAAACGGCATGATGGGAGACTACGTCGCGTTGCCGCGGGGGCAGGCGCAAGGGGATCGTGCGCCCGCGCCGATGGAGATGTGAGTCTCGCGCCGCTCGCCCTGGCTCGGCCGGGCGATCGCCACGGATCCCGACCGCGTGCGGCCTAGAGCGCTCGGCCGATCCCTCAGTCTTCCGTCGCGGACCCGTCGCCGCTGGTCGCGGCCCATGGCGGAGGCGGCGTCGGCCGATCGGGTGGCAGGCGACTCACGATCTCCTCGCTCATCCCGATCTCGTCGATGAGGAGCCGCGCGCGCTCCTGCGGAGAGAGGGGCTGCTGCGTGACCGCGCCCGTCGCCGTGATGGTCACCCGCCGCCCAAGTCCCGCCCCGACGACGGCGTCGCGCCGATTCACGCGCGCGGAAAGCGCATAGTTGAAGAGGCTCCAGCTGCGTGTCGACTCGTGCATCCGTCGGAACTCGTCGGCCGACGCACCGAGGCGCTCGACTCGGCAGAAGATCCGTTCAGGGGCGGTCAAGGGGAGCCACGCCACGTTCCAGCGACCGTCGCGCAGCTCGCACCGCACGCCCCACGCAGGATGCGCGGTCGCGGTGGCCCCCGCCTCCTCGAGCCGGAGGGGCTCGCCATGGAGGATCGACGCATCCACGAGGTAGCGCGAGCCGTCCAGCTCGACCACGACGGTTCCATGGTTGGGTGGAGTATTGGGCGACCGCATCATCGTCGCGATGCCGCGCGTGGCGGCGAAGCCCAGGGTGTTGAGCAGCGCAAACAGCGCTCCGTTACCCGCCCAGCAAGTGCCTCCGGTCCCGTGCCGCAGCCAGCTATCGAAGAAGTCATTGGCGTCGTCCCCGGGAAATGGCCCGCCACATTCCTCGCCGAGGTGGATGAGCTTCTTTACGTTGTCAAACGGCACCCGCTGGCACCAGGCCCGGTACACGGCGCTCAATCCTTCCAGGTTCGGCGCCGGTTCCGTTGCGACGCCGAGCTTCAGCAGCACGCGCTCGACGATGTCGCGTGACAGCACGTCGGCGGGGCCGATCATGGCGCTTGCTCCACGGTCAGAGTACGGCAGGGCGTCCGGGGCCACTTCGTTTGCCTGGACCATAATACTCCGGTCTCGACGCCGCGCATGCAGGCCTTTCCGCAGCCCTCGGGGGCCGGGCGGGCGAAGTGCCGATCGCCGATCACCGTATCAGCCTCGTCGTCTACTATTCTCTCGGCGACCTGACCAAGGAGTGCGACCGTGTCCCACGTCCGAAAACCTCTCGTGGCCGCTGCCGCACTGAATACGGCGATCTTCGCTGTCGAAGGTATCGCTGGTCTTCACGGTCACAGCCTCAGCCTTGTCGCCGACGCCGCCCACAACTTTTCCGATGAGCTCGCCCTGGTCTGTCTGACCCTTGCCTACATTGTGCCCGTTGGCATGTCCCGCAACTTTCAACGGTCCGCGAATCTGCTCAACTCGGTGGGCCTCTTAGTGGTCTGCGCGATGATCGCCGGGCAGGCTTTCGATCGCGCGCTCAATCCCGCACCGGTCAGCGGGCTGCTCCCCATTGTGGTCGGCGTCTTGTCGGCAGCGGCCAACGGGGGTGTCGCCCACATGCTGGGCAGGGTGCGGCATATGAGCGCTGCCATCCGGCTCGCCTATCTCCATAACCTGGGCGACGTGTACGTCTCGATGGCGCCCGTGGCCGCTGGCATTCTCGTGATGGCATTCGGATGGAGCGTTGTCGATGCCTTCGTCGGGGCAGGACTGGCAGCCTGGATCGCCTGGGGTACCATCCAGGAAGTGCGAACGTCCGCGCAGACGCTCCTCTGGCCGGAGAACGCGGTCTGCCTCCACGAGCCGGACGACGTGGCCCATGCCGTGCCCGCCTAGAGCCTGTGTGACAGCCCGGGTGGCCAGAGCGAGGCGACGGAGCAGGCCCATGGCTCCATCGCCAAGTGCATCCACGCCTTGCTGCTCTCCGGGTACTCCGCGTAGCCGCGTAGTCCTTCGCGAGTCCCCGGGAACGGCCTAGCCACCCGAAGGCCCGTTCCAACACCCACCGGGCCAAGGCACGGATGATGAACCCGAGCGCATCGACGTGCAGATGCCGCTTGCGCGACATTCAGGCAATGCGCCCCGTCATGGCCTCGAGGCTCCTCTTTCGGCGGTCTTCACCGACTGGCGGGCGATCACCAAGCCGCACTGGCAAACGGCCGGCTTCAAGCGCGTAGCCGACGCCTCCACGAAAGGCGTGCCGCACGAAGCAGCGAGACTACCGTTAACCCATCACTCATCCCTGTCCTCGGCGTCTGCGCTGCCTGTTCCGCTTGGAAACGCCTGCGGCCTGCCACTTGCGATGAGATGGGTCGTGACGACTCGTGTCTGCTCCGTCGACCTGTTGGCGCTGGCGCGAATCTCGCCCGGTTGATTCCGGATCGCCTCGCCCGCAAGGACCGTCGTCGTCGCGCTTTTCATCGACGTAAGTTCCCCGTCCGTTACGAGGATCAGCTCAGCGCCGGGATGGAAGTGAGGTGGCATTTGGTCGCCGGGCGAAAACTCTGTCCAGCTCTGGTAGACGTCGATGTGGCCACTGACATTGAGGATTTCCATGCTGGCGGTGTACGGTACGGTCACGTCGGGTGCATCGGGACGGGAGCTCGGGATGGGAAGATTGACCGCGGCGGGGACACCTCTGGGCACCAGTCGGGTCTGGAGCCAGCGCGCCCGGACCGCTCCGTTGTTGCCTGCTTCCTGGCCTTCCCAGGCCGGTTCGATGAATGAGTCCCCCGGCCCATAGACCACCGGCTCCGCCTTCTGGCCGTCCACGATCGGGATGTTGGTGATCTCGCCCTCGAGGATGGTGATGAACGTGTGAGCCTCGAGGAGACTGTCGTCCGCGCGTGGCGGCTGATTCGAAGCCGGCGGTCGCGCGCTTGCCCTCCCATAATCCCGCGCCGCAGAATTCCTGAGGACGGATCTATTCGTGGAGATTTCGTGCGGAGGCTCGCGCGCGTTGCTGTTTCCGCCGAGTTTCGCCGTCGCGCTCTCCGGGGGGCGGTGGTGCCGATACTTCTGTTCCCCATTCTCGTCGTGGCGCTGGACCATCACGGCGCGGAGCGCATCCCAGGCCACGCGCACGCCGTGCCGGATGGCGAGCCGCTCCCCCCTCATCTCCACGGCTACCAGGTTCCCCACGTCCATCTGGCGACCGCCACCCCTGTTGCCTTGCCTGGTGCGCCAGCGATGGTGCCGGCGGTACCCCTGGCCATCCTGACACTGCTCACTACCCAGGCGCTGTCGGCTCCGCTGCCAAATCTCGCATCGGTGGTCCGGGCGCGCGGCGAGGGCATACAGCGCGACCGGCGCCGCCTCTTCAATCAGATTGACATCCGTCCACTAACTCCTCCGCCGCCGGCCTGATCGCGCGACGCGCCTCCCCCAACTGGGCCATGACCACGGCGCGGTTGGCGCGGATCGTCACGGCGGGGACTCTTCTCCCTCCGGGACGTCAAGAGCCGCACCGGGGCGGCTGGGGACAGGCCCCAGCTCCACCGGACGGTAAGGGCACGATCGAGAGATCTGACCCACCAGCACGTAAGAAGCGAGCTCCACGGGCCCCCCGACTGGGGCGCCGAGGGTCAAAATTGGAGGACATCGTGGAATTCCGCCCTTTGAGTTGCGCCGCGGCGGTCGCGGCAGTCGTCCTGACCATCGCGGAGGTCATACCTACGCCTGCTCTAGCCCACGAGCGACGAGCAGTCGGTCCCTATTCATTCATTGTTGGGTTCAACACGGAACCGGCCATCCAGGGCCAGCCGAACGGCGCCCAACTGACCGTCACGGTCCCCGGCGAGGAGAATCGACCGGTGGAGGGCTTGGCGGACTCGCTCCGAGCGACCGTCGCCTTCGGCGGCGGGCAGCCGAAAGAGTTGAAGCTCCGCCCCGTGTTTAGCCACCCGGGCCAGTACGTGGCCGACTTCATTCCGACGAGGAGCGGGACGTACATTTTCCATTTCACGGGCAATGTCGAGAGCGAGCCGATCGATGAGGAATTCGAATCCGGGCCAGGCCGCTTCAACGATGTACAGTCCGTGGAGGCCCTCCAGTTCCCGGACCAGATTCCCCTGGGGAATGACGTGGCGCGGAGCGCGCGTCAAGCCGCGGAAGCAGCGGCCGCGGCGCAGTCCGACGCCGGGGCCGCGCGCAGCCTCGCCGTCGTCGGCGTGGCTCTGGGAGCGACCGGCCTCGTCGTCGCGGCCGCTGCCGTGATAGGACTGCTCGCTCGGCGGCCCGCCCACGCGGCCCCCGTCGAGGGGAGCCCCGAACACTCATGACGTCGGACGGGCCGCTCGCTTATGGACGCGTCGCGCGGAGGCTCCGGGTATCGGCATGGCGAACTGCTCCCCTGTGGCTCGCGATCGGGCTGGCGCTTCTTTCCGCCCCGCGGGTAGCCGATGCGCACGCCGAGCTGATCCGGTCGGACCCGGCCGCCGACTCGATCCTCGAGGTGGCCCCAAGGCAGGTGGAGCTGTGGTTCTCTGAAGAGCCGGAGCCGCGTTTCAGCGAAATCCAGGTCCTTGACCGAACGCAGCGGCGGATGGACCGCAGGGACTTGAGACCTGACCCTTCGGACCGGCTCGGATTGATCGTCGGGGTCGGTGACCTCCCCCACGGCACCTTTACGGTGACGTGGAAGGCCCTGTCGGCAGTCGATGGGCACGTCACCCGCGGCGTCTTCGCCTTTACGGTTGGACTCGATCAAGTGCCGACTGCGCCGGTGCTGGCCAGCGCGGCCGAAGG